>NZ_JBAWTG010000017.1:0-93028 GCF_037106235.1 Methylobacterium nigriterrae
GGCGGTGGCGACCGTGGCGTTGGTGGAGACCGGCGCGCCCCGCACCGTCTCCATGATCCGGGCGAAGCCCTCGATCGAGGCGGCCGGGCTCATGCCCATATTGGCGCGGTTGTGGGTCTCGCTCACCGAGGCGACGAGGTTGATCTCGTCGACCTTGGCCGCCAGCGCCCGCTCGGCGCCCTTCGGGTTCGGCACGAGCGCCACGTAGACGGTGCCGGGGCGGCGCCCGATGCCGGCGAAGACCTCCGCCGCGTCGCGCAGGGCCGGCACGGCCTTCGGCGAGACGAAGGAGGAGACCTCGATGCGGCTGAAGCCCGCGGCCGAGAGCGCGTCGATGAAGGCGATCTTGTCGGCCGTCTCCACGTAGGCGGGCTCGATCTGGAAGCCGTCGCGGGGCGCGACCTCCTGGACGATCAGGCTGTCGGTATCGGGCGTCATCGCACCGCTCCCGCGTCGCGAAGGCGCCGAATCGCGGCCGGATCGTAGCCGAGATCGGCCAGCACCGCGTCCGTGTGGGCGCCGAGCGCCGGGCCCGGCCAGCGCACCGCGCCGGGGGTCTCGGACAGCTTCGGCACGATGCCGGGCATCCGCACATGCGTGCCGCCCGGAAGCTCGGTGTCGAGGATCATGTCGCGGGCGGCGTAGTGCGGGTCGTCCACGATGTCGGCCACCGAGTAGATGCGGCCGGCGGGCACGTCCGCGGCGTCGAGGGTGGCGAGCGCCTCCTCGATCGTGCGCCCCCGCGACCAGTCGCTGATCGCCCCGTCGAGGAGCGCCGCCTCCGCCGAGCGGCCGTCGTTGCTGCGGAAGCGCGGGTCCTCGGCGAGGTCCGGGCGCCCGATCGCGCCCATCAGGCGGCGGAAGATCGGGTCGCTGTTGCCCGCGATGACGACGTAGCCGCCGTCCCGCGTCGGGTAGGTGTTCGAGGGCGTGATGCCCGGCAGCGCGCCGCCCGAGCGGGTGCGGACATGGCCGAGCAGGTCGTATTCGGGAACGAGGCTCTCCATCACGTTGAACACGCTCTCGACGAGCGACACGTCGATGACCTGTCCCGTCCCCTGCCCCATCTTGACCCGCAGGAGCGCCATCAGGGCCCCGATCACCCCGTGCAGCGAGGCGAGCGTGTCGCCGATGCTGACCCCGACGCGGGCGGGCGCCCCGTCCGGCTCGCCGGTGGTGTAGCGGATGCCGCCCATCGCCTCGCCGATGGCGCCGAAGCCCGGCCGGTCGCGGTAGGGCCCGGTCTGGCCGTATCCTGAGATCCGCACCATCACGAGGTTGGGGTTGAGGGCCGAGAGGTCGGCCCAGCCGAGGCCGAGCTTCTCCAGGCCGCCGGGACGGAAGTTCTCGATCACGACGTCGGCGCTCGCCGCCAGCGCCTTCACGATCGCGGCGCCGTCGGGCGCCTTCAGGTCGACGGCGATCGACTTCTTGTTGCGCGATTGCAGGTACCACCAGAGCGAGGTGCCCTCGTGGAGCTTGCGCCACTTGCGCAAAGGATCGCCGCCCTCGGGCGATTCCACCTTGATGACCTCGGCGCCGAACTCCGCCATCAACCTCGCCGCGAAGGGCGCGGCGATCAGCTGGCCGAGTTCGAGAACGCGGATTCCGGCGAGCGGGCCGCTCATGGGCATCCTCCTGTGTGTCGCTGGTCCTCGATACCCGAGAACGGGGGACCGGATCCAACCGTCATTCGCCGATCCGCGTTCACGAAGCGCGCGAGCCGTCACTCCGTCCCCGCCGGCCGGGCCGGAGGGGAGCCGGGGCGGGGCGCCCCCGCCCTCGCGGTCCTGAGTTCGCGACGCGCGATCGCCGGGGAGAAAGGTTCGGAAACGAAAGAAGGCGCTGCCCACCGGGCGCCGTCGGCACTATCCTGCGGTTGTCCCGCCACGAGGCCGCCCGCCGTGACACGCGCATCCGACAAGAGCTTGCCCGACCGCAAACCCGCCGACCGCGCCGAGGCGACGGGGGTCGAGGCCCGCCGCGGCGCCATCGTGGCCGCCGTGCGCCAGCGCGGCTTCGTCACCATCGAGGCTCTGGCCGGCCAGTTCGGCGTCACCGTGCAGACGATCCGGCGCGACCTCAACGCGCTGAGCGCGGGCGGGCGCCTCGAGCGCTACCGGGGCGGGGGCGGCCTGCCCTCCAGCGTCGAGAACATCGACTACGCCGACCGGCAAGTCACCCTCTCGGCCGAGAAGACGCGGATCGGGCGGCTCGCGGCGAGCCGGATCCCGTCGCACTGCTCGGTCTTCATCAATATCGGCACCACGCCCGAGGCGGTGGCGCGCGAGCTGATGCGGCACGACGATCTGAGCGTCATCACCAACAACCTCAACGTGGCGATCTCGCTGGCCGAGGCCACGGATTTCCGCATCGTCGTGGCGGGCGGCACCGTGCGCAACCGCGACGGCGCGGTACTGGGCCAGCTCACCTGCGACACGCTCAGCCAGTTCCGGGTCGACGTCGCGGTGATCGGCACGAGCGGCATCGACGCCGACGGGGCCCTGCTCGACTACGATTACGAGGAGGTGCGGGCGACCCAGGCCATCCTGGCCCAGGCCCGCAGGACCTTCCTGGTGGCCGACCACAGCAAGTTCAGCCGCCGCCCGATGGTGCAGGTGGGGCGCCTCTCGCAGATCGACACCTTCTTCACCGACCGGCCGCCTCCCCCCGGGATCGCCGCCCTGCTGGAGCGGCAGGGGGTCGCGCTGGCCATCGCCGACGAATGATCGATACAGAAAATTGAGATTTTCGCTTGCGAAAATCTTGCGGGGCGCAATATCCTTCCGCTCGGCGAATCGATCGGGACGGGAGGTGAACCTTGGCGGCAGCTTCGCACGCGCGCGGTCCGTCCGACCTGCTCGACCTGCTCGTCATCGGCGGCGGCATCAACGGCACCGGCATCGCCCGGGACGCGGCCGGGCGCGGCCTCAAGGTCCTGCTCTGCGAGCGCGGGGACCTCGCGGAATTCACCTCGTCGTCGAGCACGAAGCTGATTCACGGCGGGTTGCGCTATCTCGAATATTACGAGTTCCGCCTGGTGCGCGAGGCGCTCGCCGAGCGCGAGCGCCTGCTCCGGCTCGCCCCCCACATCATCTGGCCGCTGCGCTTCGTGCTGCCGCACGACCGCGGCCTGCGCCCGGCCTGGATGCTGCGGCTCGGCCTGTTCCTGTACGACCACTTGGCGCGGCTGCGAACCCTGCCCGGCTCCAAGATGGTTCGCTTGCGAACCTCGCCCGAGGGCGCGCCCCTGCAGGAGCGCCTGACCCGGGGCTTCGTCTACTCGGATTGCTGGGTGGAGGACAGCCGCCTCGTGGTGCTGAACGCCATGGATGCGCGGGCCCGCGGCGCCGAGATCCGCACGCGCACGGGCGTCGAATCCGCCCGCCGCGAAGAGGGCGGCTGGACCGCCGTGATCCGCGACGCGGCGACGGGGCAGTCCGGGACGGTGCGGGCGAAGGCGGTCGTCAACGCCGCCGGCCCCTGGGTCGGCGCGACGCTCGGCGGCACGCTCGGGCTCGGCAGCCGGGCGGCGGTGCGGCTCATCAAGGGCAGCCACATCGTGGTGCGCCGGCTCTACGAGGGCGAGCAGGCCTACATCCTGCAGCAGCCCGATTCGCGCATCGTCTTCGCGATCCCCTACGAGCGCGACTTCACGCTGATCGGCACCACCGACGTGCCCTACGGGGACGAGCCCGGTCCCGTCCGGATCTCGGCGGAGGAGACGCAGTATCTCTGCGACTGCATCAACCGCTCCTTCGCGCGGCGCATCGGCCCGGCCGACGTGGTCTGGAGCTACTCGGGCGTGCGCCCGCTCTACGACGACGCGGCCGCGGACGCCTCGGCGGTCACCCGCGACTACGTGCTCGACCTCGATGACGCCGCCGGCCGGCTGCCCGCGCTCTCGGTCTTCGGCGGCAAGATCACCACCTACCGGCGCCTCGCCGAGCACGCGATCGAGAAGCTGCGGCCCTATTTCCCCGGCCTCGGGCCCGCCTGGACCGGCGCGGCGCCGCTGCCCGGCGGCGCGATGCCGGGGGCCGATCCCGAGGCCTTCCTGGCGGAGCTGTCCCGCGAGGCGCCCTACCTCCCGGCCGAGACCGCGCGGCGGCTCGCGCGCGCCTACGGCACCGAGGCCCGCACGATCGTGAGGGGCGCGCGCAGCCTCGCCGACCTCGGCGAGGCCTTCGACGGCGGCCTGACCGCGGCGGAGGTCGACTACCTCGTGCAGCGCGAATGGGCCCGCACCATCGACGACATCCTGTGGCGCCGCTCGAAGCTCGGGCTGCGCACGTCGCCCGAGAGCGTGGCCCGGCTCGCGGCCTACCTGACCCGCAGGGCGCAGGCCGCCTGACCCCGCGACCGGGAGCCGGCGCCAAGACCGGCCCCTCGACCCACACGACGAGCCTTCGAAGGGAGGGTGACCCATGAGCCAGTATGTCGGCGCCATCGACCAGGGCACGACCAGCAGCCGCTTCATCGTGTTCGACCGCGCCGGGCGCATCATCGCCTGCCGGCAGCGCGAGCACGCCCAGATCTATCCCCGCCCCGGCCATGTCGAGCACGACCCGCTGGAGATCTGGGAGAACACGCAAGGGGTGATGCGCGAGGCCCTCGACGCGGCGGGGCTGAGCCCGCAGAGCCTCCTGTCGATCGGCATCACCAACCAGCGCGAGACGACGCTGATCTGGGACCGGCGCACCGGCCGGCCGCTCCACAACGCCCTCGTCTGGCAGGACACCCGCAACGACCGGCTGGTGGCCGAGTTCGCCCGGGACGGGGGACGCGACCGCTTCCGGGCTCTCACCGGCCTGCCGCTGGCGAGCTACTTCTCGGGGCTGAAGCTGCGCTGGCTCCTCGACCACGTCGAGGGCGCCCGCGAGAAGGCGCAGGCCGGCGACGTCCTGTTCGGCAACATCGACACCTGGCTCGTCTGGAACCTCACGGGCGGGCCCGAGGGCGGGCTCCACCTCACCGACGTGACGAATGCGAGCCGCACGCAGCTCATGTCGCTCGAGAGCCTCGCCTGGGACGAGGGTATGCTCTCGGCCTTCGGCATCCCGCGCGCGATGCTGCCCGAGATCGTCTCCTCCGCGCAGGTCTACGGCGAGACCAGGGCGCCCTTCGCGGGCGTGCCGATCGCCGGGATCCTCGGCGACCAGCAGGCGGCCCTGTTCGGCCAGACCTGTTTCCGGCCGGGCGAAGCCAAGAACACCTACGGCACCGGCTGCTTCGCGCTGATGAACACCGGCGAGGCGCCCGTGCCCTCGACCTGCGGGCTCGTCACCACGGTCGGCTACAAGCTCGACGGCAAGCCCGCGGTCTACGCGCTCGAGGGCTCGATCGCCATCACGGGCGCCCTGGTGCAGTGGCTGCGCGACAATCTCGGGATGATCCGCGAGAGCGCCGAGGTCGAGTCGCTCGCCGCCACTGTCGAGGATAACGGCGACGTCTACTTCGTGCCGGCCTTCTCGGGGCTCTACGCGCCGCACTGGAACGAGGGCGCCCGCGGCCTGATCATCGGGCTGACCCGCTACGCCAACAGGGGCCACATCGCCCGCGCCTGCCTGGAGGCCACCGCCTTCCAGACCCGCGAGGTGCTGGAGGCGATGGAGAAGGATTCCGGCATCCCCGTGCGCGAGCTGCGCTCGGACGGCGGCATGGTCGCCAACACCACCCTGATGCAGTTCCAGGCCGACATCCTCGACGTCGCCGTCGTGCGCCCGCAGGTCACCGAGACGACGGCGCTCGGCGCGGCCTACGCGGCCGGCCTCGCCACCGGCTACTGGAACAGCCTCGACGACCTCGTCGGCAACTGGGGCGTCGACCGCCGCTGGGAGCCCGCGATGGATTCCGCGCAGCGCGGCCGCATCACGGCCGCCTGGGGCCGGGCGGTGAAGCGCTCGCTCGACTGGGCCCGGCCCGAGGATTGAGGGCGCCCCGGGGCGGGATCCGCGGCCGGCCCCCTCGCCCGCAGGCGCGAAGGGGGCGCCCGAGCCGGCATCGATACGGCGCCGGCCGGCCCCGCGCGAGCAACGACGAACCACACGGACAGCGGAAGGACAGGCCATGACGTCGCCGTTCCTGGGCGAGCTTCTCGGTACGATGGTGCTGATCATCCTGGGCAACGGGGTGGTGGCGGGCGCGCTCCTGCGCGGCTCGAAAGCCGAGGGGGCGGGCTGGATCGCGATCACGGCGGGCTGGGCCTTCGCGGTGCTCGCCGGCATCTTCGTGGCGACCGCGACGGGCAGCGCGGACGCCCACATCAACCCGGCCGTGACGCTCGCCGCCGCCATCACCTCGGGCGACTGGGGCAAGCTGCCGGTCTACGTGCCGGCCCAGATGATCGGCGCGTTCCTGGGCGCCACGGTGGTCTGGCTGCACTACCTGCCGCACTGGGACGCCACCGAGGACCAGGGCCTCAAGCGCGCCTGCTTCTGCACCGACCCGGCGATCCGGCGGGCGCCGGCGAACTGGCTCTCTGAGATCATCGGAACCTTCGTGCTGATCCTGATCATCAGCGCCCTGCTGTCGCGGGCGGTCGGGGCGGCGGGCAGCATCCCCACGGGCCTCGCCCCCTACCTCGTCGGCATGGTCGTCTGGGGCATCGGCCTCTCGCTCGGCGGCACCACCGGCTACGCCATCAACCCCGCCCGCGATCTCGGGCCGCGGCTCGCCCACGCGGTCCTGCCGATCGCCGGCAAGGGCCATTCGGACTGGGGCTATGCCCTGATCCCGGTCGCGGGCCCGGCGGTCGGCGCCGTGGCGGCCGCGCTGGCCGTGCGCCTCCTCGGGATCTGATCGGGATCTGAGCGGTCAGGGCGTGCGCGCGGCCTGCGGGCATTCGTGCAGGCATTCGGGGCTGGCCGTGCGCCCCTCGGGATCTGATCGGGATCGGACCGGTCAGGGCGTGCGCGCGGTCGGCGGCGCGGCCTGCGGGCATTCGGGGGAGCGCTCGCCCTTGATCTGGCCCGGCGGGTCGCAGGGGGCGATGGCCGGCTTGCCGGCGGCGTCCTCGGAGGCGCTGCGCAGGGTGCCGGCGGAGCGCAGCGTCACCGCCGCGACGATCACGCCCGCCAGGAGGACGACCGCCAGGAGCGCGATCCAGCGAAATCCGGTCATGGCGGCCTCCTCGGGCGATGCGGGCGTCGGGTCAGGAACGGAAACGCCCGAACCCGTCCGGCAGTGCCCGGGGCGGCCTCCCGCGACGTCCGGGCGGTCGCGGATGTCGGCCTCGCCCAAGCCCCCCAATTCCCCAGGGCTCCCAGGCCCCCGGGGCCCGCGCGCCGCGCAGATGTCGCGGGCGCCTTATACCAGTCTTTCGACGGCAAGGGGCCTCGATTGACAGTCGCTCGCGCGGCTGCCTTATCAGATCGTCGAGAACCGGAACGGTGCTTCGACCGGGCGCGAGGGAGGTTTCGCGTGGCGAGGAGCGCGGGCCGCGGACCGGAGCCGGACGCCGCGGCGCCCTGGCGGCGGCATTTTCCCGACGTGGCGGCCTGGGACGGCCCGATCGAGATCGCGACGATCCCCGGCCTGCTGGCGGCGGGCCTCGCGCGTGCGGGCGACCGGCCGCTCATCGCCTTCCGGGACCGCGCGATCGCCTTTCCGGACTTCGCGGCCCGCGTCGAGCGGCTCGCCGCCGGACTGATCGCCCTCGGACTGACCCCGGGGACCGTGCTCGGCCTTCACCTGCCGAACACGCCCTTGCACCCCCTCGCCTTCTTCGCCGCCGCGCGGGCCGGGCTCACGGTGATGCACCTGTCGGGCCTCGACGCGCCGCGCGAGCTCGACCACAAGCTGAGGGCGAGCGGCGCCCGCATCCTCGTCACCACGAACCTGCCGGGCTTCCTGCCCGCGGCGACGCGGCTCCTCGACGCGGGCGCGGTCGACACGGTCCTCATCGGCGACGACGCGGAATGGGGGCCCTCGGCGGTCGCCGAGCCCCTCCCCGTCCCGGAGCGCGCGGGGCTGGTCCCGCTGGCGCGCCTCCTCGCGGCCCCCGCCCCCGCGGCCTGGCCCGAGAGCCGGCCCGACGACGTGATGCTCCTGCAGTTCACCGGCGGCACCACCGGCCTGCCCAAGGCCGCGATGCTGACCCACGCCAACCTGACCGCCGCGGTCTCGATGTACCGCCTCTGGCACGGCGACCTCGCGCCCGGCGAGGACCCGGACGCGGCCGACGCCGCCGCCCGCATCCTCGGCGTGCTGCCGCTGTTCCACATCTACGCCCTCACCACGGTGCTGCTGCGCGCGGTGCGCGGCGGCAGCCTGATCCTCCTGCGCCAGCGCTTCGACGTGGAGGAGTTCGTCGCCGACATCGCCGTCGGGCGCGCCACCACCGTGCCGGCGGTGCCGACCATGTGGATCGCGCTCCTGAACCGGCCGGGCGTCGAGGCGGCCGACTTCTCCTCCCTGCGGAGCTGCATGAGCGGAGGCGCGCCCCTGCCCGCCGAGCTGCGCGAGCGGCTGTGCCGGCTCCTCGGCCGCGATCTCTCGATCGGCTGGGGCATGACCGAGACGGCTCCGGCCGGCACGCGCCTGCCCCGCGCCGCGCCGCGGCGCCCCGGCATCATCGGCGTGCCGCTGCCAGGCCTCGCCATGCGGATCGTGTCCCTCGACGATCCCGGGCGCCCCCTGCCCCCGGGCGAGACCGGCGAGATCGCGATCCGCGGCCCCAACGTCTTCGCGGGCTATCACGGCCAGCCCGAGGCGACCGCCGCGGCCTTCCGGGACGGCTGGTTCCTCACCGGCGACATCGGCCGGATGGACGAGCACGGCCTGTTCGACCTCGTCGACCGGCGCAAGAACATGATCATCTCCGGCGGCTTCAACGTCTACCCGGTGGTGATCGAGGGGGCGATCTACGAGCACCCGGACGTCGCCGAGGTCATCGTCATCGGCATCGCGGATGCCTACCGGGGCGAGGTGCCGAAGGCTTTCGTGACCCTGAAGCCCGGCGCCGAGCCCTTCGGCCTCGAGGCGCTGCAGGCCTTCCTGGCCGAGCGGGTGGGCCGCCACGAGGTGCCGCGCGCGCTCGAGTTCCGCGACAGCCTGCCCCGCAGCCCGGCCGGCAAGCTCCTCGCCAGCGCCCTCGTGGCGGAAGAGCGCGCGCGAGCCGGATCCGGGGCGCCGTGACCGCGAGGGGAGCCGGGGGCGCGTGAGAACGTTCCCGGTGCTCGTCGCGACGTTCGGGCGACGCTCGGGCGACGCGCGTCCGGCCCGGACAGGCCGTGCCTCCCGGGCGGGCTCCGGGCGGCGGCCACCCTGGAGGGGCCCCGCGCGGGGCCGGGCTCACCCGGCCGCGGCGCGCCGCGCTCCGGGCCCGGCATCGGCGGGCCGCCAGTCGCGGGCGACCTGCAGGGCCGTCAGGAGCGGCGCCGGGCGGCCGAATAGGAAGCCCTGGCCGCAGGCGCAGCCGAGCGCGGCGAGCTGCGTGGCCTGGGGCGCCGTCTCGATCCCCTCGGCCACCGCCGGGATCCCGAGATCGCGGGCGAGGCGGAGGATCGTGCCGACGATCCGGGTGCTCTTGGCGTCGCTGCCCAGCGCCTGCACGAAGGCGCGGTCGATCTTGAGGGTCGAGATCGGCAGGGTGCTGAGATGGCTCAGCGACGAGTAGCCGGTGCCGAAATCGTCGATGGCGATGCCGATGCCCCGGCGGCGGCAGGCGTCCAGCACCGCGCCGGCGCCGGCCGGGTCGCGCATCAGGATGCTCTCGGTGATCTCCAGGCTGAGGCCCTCGGGCGGCATGCCGGCCTCCGCGAGGATGCCCTCCACGCGCGCCGCGAAGGCGGGCTGCGACAGGTCGTGGCCCGAGACGTTGACGCTGACGACGAGCGGGCCCTCGGCGCCTCCGCCGAGCCGCGCGGCCGTGTCGAGGGCCGCGTAGGCGCGGGCGACCTCGCCGAGGCACCACTCGGTCATCCGGGTGATGAGGCCGCTCGCTTCCGCCACCCCGATGAAGCGGCCCGGCAGGATCAGCCCGTGCTCCGGATGGTGCCAGCGCATCAGGGCCTCGAACCCGGTGAGGCGCCCG
This sequence comes from Methylobacterium nigriterrae, assembly GCF_037106235.1. Taxonomy (NCBI): domain Bacteria; kingdom Pseudomonadati; phylum Pseudomonadota; class Alphaproteobacteria; order Hyphomicrobiales; family Methylobacteriaceae; genus Methylobacterium; species Methylobacterium nigriterrae. Next base: position 10,037 of record NZ_JBAWTG010000017.1, read on the forward strand.
CTGGCGAGGCTGACGAGCGGCTGCAGGAAGACCGCGAGCTGCCCCTGCTGCAGCGCCCGCGTCAGCTCGCGCTCCAGCCGCAGCACGTCGACAGCCGCCTGGAAGGCGGGACCGGGCGCCGAGGCGGGCGCCGATGGGTGCGCCTGCCCGCCCTCGCCCCGCACCAGGGCCAGGGTCTCGCGGCAATGGTCGATGACGATGCCGAGGCACATCCGCAGGATCGGGTCGGTCGCCGCGATGCGGCGCTCGATCTGCGCGGCGGTGATCGGCGTCAGGGCGCAATCGGCGGCGACCCGGGCCGAGGCCGAGCGCGGCCGCCGGTCGATGATCGCCATCTCGCCGATGATCTCGCCGGCCCCGCGGCGGGCCAGCACCACCTCGGCGCCGTCCTGCTCCAGGAAGATCTCGATTGTGCCGCGCACGATCTGATAGGCGGCATCCCCCGTCTCGCCCTCCCGGAACAGGAGCGCGCCGGCCGGCAGCAGCAGCAGATCGTCCGGATGTCCCATGGCGCGCGTCTCCGGCATCGCGCCTGGGTAGCATTCCGTCCCTTAAGCAAAGGTCAAAGAGAATAGTTCTGGTTGTAGAGCGGCCGCGTTTACGCAACGGTGCGAATTCGCGGCCCATGATCGCGCCGTCGACTGCATGGCGGCGGGGAAATCCAGTGACGGGACGGGCGGAGAGCGGGATGATGGCCCGGCGCGGACGCTTGCGCGCGCGGGCGCGGCGCCTGTCGCCCTTCGCGGCGGGCCTCGCCGTGGTGCTCGGCTTCGCCGCCCTGCGGGCCGGCGCCCCCGATCCCCTCGACCGGCTCCAGGCCTACGCCTTCGACACGCTGCAGCGCCTCTCGCCCCGGCCCGACGCGGATGCGATCCTGCCCGGCTCCGGCGTCGTGGTCGTCGACATCGACGACGCGAGCCTCGCGCGCCACGGGCAATGGCCCTGGCCGCGCAGCCGCGTGGCCGAGCTGGTGCGGACGCTGCAGGATGCGGGCGCGGCCGCGATCGGCCTCGACATCGTGTTCTCGGAGCCGGACCGGACCTCGCCCGCCCGCCTCGCCGAGCTGTGGGGGCGCGAGCACGGGCTCGGCGTCACGGGCGGCCCGGCCGGCGCCGCCCTGCCCGATTACGACCGGGCCCTCGCCGAGACGATCGCGCGCGGGCGCGTCGTCACGGGATTCGGCCTCGTGCCGGCCGGGAACGGGAAGAAGCCCGTGCAGGCGAGCACGGTGGTGCGCGTCGGCACCGAGGTCCCGGCCGGCTTCCAGGGCTTTTCCGGGGCGGTCACGAACCTGCCCGCCCTCGACGCGGCGGCCGCCGGCCAGGGCAGCTTCATGGTGGCGACCGGCGAGCGCGACGACCTGATCCGGCGCGTGCCGATGCTGACGACCCTCGAGGGCCGGCTCTTGCCCGCCCTGAGCCTCGAGCTTCTCCGGGTCGCCGCCGGGGCCGAGACCGCCGTCATGCTGCGCGCCGAGCGCCCGGACCCGGCCGGGCCGGCGATCGGCTACACGGTGCGGGCCGGGGATCATCGGGTGCCGCTCGCCCTCGACGGGACGCTGCGCCTGCGCCACGGCCGGCGCCGGCCCGAGATGACGCTGCCGGCCGCGACCGTGCTCGACCCGGCCGAGAGCGGGCGCGTCCGCGAGACGGTCGAGGGGCGCATCGTGCTCGTCGGCACCAGCGCGCTCGGCCTGTCGGACCTGCGCCCGACGCCGCTCAATCCCTACGAGCCCGGCGTCAACATCCACGCGGGCGCGATCGAGCAGATCCGCACCGGCCTCTTCCTCGACCGGCCGGCCGGGCTGCAGGAATGCGAGGGCGCGCTGGCGGCTCTCCTCGCCCTGCTCGTCGCCGGGCTCGTCACCCGGGGGCGGCCGCGCGGCGCGGCGCTCGTGGCGGCCGCGAGCGCGGCCGGCGCCGCGGGGGCGGCGGTGTGGGCGGACGCGGCCGGGCTGCTGATCGACCCGGTGCCCCTCGTCCTCGTGCCGGGGAGCGCCTTCTTCGCGGCGGTGCTCGCCCGCCACCTCGTCGCCGAGCGCGACGCGCAGCGCCTGCGCCTCGCCTTCCAGCAATACCTCTCGCCACCCCTCGTGGAATCGCTCGCGCGCGAGCCCGAGCGGCTGCAGCTCGGCGGCGAGGAGCGCGAGATGAGCTTCCTGTTCACCGACCTCGAGGGCTTCACGAGCTTCGCGGAGGCCGTGGCGCCCTCCGACCTCGTCGCGACGCTCAACCGCTACCTCGACGGGGTCTGCGGCCTCGCGATGGAGCATGGCGGCACCATCGACAAGATCGTGGGCGACGCGGTCCACGTCATGTTCAACGCGCCGCTCGACCAGCCCGACCACGCCGACCGGGCGGTGGCCTGCGCGCTCGCCATCGACGCCTTCGCGCGCGACTTCGCGGCCGCGACCGCGCGCGCGCGGGCGGACGGGCGGCCCTTCGGCACGACCCGGATCGGCGTCAACACCGGCCGCGCCGTGGTCGGCAATTTCGGCGGCGAGCGGCGCTTCGACTACACGGCCCACGGCGACGCCATCAACACGGCAGCCCGGCTCGAGGCGATCAACAAGCGCTTCGGCACCACGATCTGCGTCTCGCGCGCCACCGTCGAGGGCGCGGGCGGGGCGGGCCGCTTCCGGCCGATCGGCGCCGTGACGCTCAAGGGCAAGGCGCAGGCGACCGAGCTGTTCACCCCCGTGGCCGCGGCCGCGCCCGAGGCCGCCTGGCACGCGCGCTACGGCGAGGCCTTCGCGGCGCTCGCCCGCGGCGAGCCGGAGGGGCCGGCCCTGATGCTGGCGCTCGCGGCCGCCCATCCCGACGATCCGCTGCTCGCCTTCCACGCCCGCCGCATCGCCCGCGGCGAGGCCGGGGCCACGATCGCGGCCGAGGCGGCCTGAGGCAGGTGCGCGTATTCGCGGGCCGCCGGCCCGGTCTTCGGCCGGCCGCTCCGGGGCCGTGCCCGTCCTGCCGGGCCGGTCGACAGCCGATCTCGTCGTGATTTTCCTGTCGGCCCCTTGTGATTCTCGCGGATACTTCGGCGTTTCACGAGGTCGAATCCGAAAATCTTAACGCACGGCCGGCGAGGCTCGGGACATTCAGTGAGCGGGTGGCTCGCGGTGCAGAGCCGAGCCCGGCGGAATCGCCGGGATCCGGACCCGCGCGGCGGTGAGACCTCTCGCCATCGAGCGGGCCGTCGCCCGCCGGGAGGATGCCTGTGTTGAGTATCGCCGCCCTGGATCCCGCGGGCCTCGGCCCGAGCGCATCCGCTCCCGGCATCGAGGTGCGGGAGGTGGAGGCCTCGGCGGGCGGCAGCATCGAGGTCGCGGACGCGCATCTCCTGTTCGAGGGCCAGTATCACCGCGAGGGCGCCGACCTCGTCGTCAGCGACGCCGCCCACCGCCTCGTCGTCCACGACTACTTCACGCTCGACGCGCGCCCGACCCTGCAGACGCGCGAGGGCGCCGCGATCCCCGGCGCGATGGTGGCCGCGCTCGTCCGGGCCGGCGAGCCCCTGCGGGTCGCGGAGGCGGGGGCGCCCGAGGCCGCCAGGGCGATCGGGCGCGTCGAGTCCGAGACCGGCAGCGCCAGCGTCGTGCGCAACGGCGTCAAGGTCGCGCTCAACGTGGGCGACCCCGTCTACAAGGGCGACGTCGTGCAGACGGAGGCCGGCGCCACCCTGGCGATGACCTTCGTCGACGGCACCGCCTTCAACCTCGACGGCGGCGCCCGCATGGTGCTCGACGCCATGACCTACCAGCAGGGAGGCAACCAGAACGCCTCCCTGTTCAGCCTCGTCCAGGGCGTCATCACCTTCGTGGCCGGGCAGACGGCCAAGACCGGCGACATGAAGGTCGCGACCCCGACCGCCACGATGGGCATCCGCGGCACCGCGGTGCACGTCGAGATCGCGAGCGACAAGGGCGCGGTGACGTTCTCGGTGATGACCGAGCCGGACGGGCATACCGGCCGCTTCGACGTCTACGACAACGCCGACCCGGGCAAGGTGCTTTTCACGGTCTCGGACCCGAACGTCGTCACCACCGTGACGCCGACGGGCCAGGGCCAGCTCTCGATCCAGAACGCCGCGAAGACGGTCGTCGACGTGCAGCGGGAGGCCGGCCTCCTGAAGGGCGTGTTCGAGACCGTGGTCTCGGCCGCCAAGCAGCCGCTGGTGATCCAGCCCCCCTCCCCGCCCGAGCAGAAATCGGCGCCTGACGCGAAGTCGAATATCGAGAAGGCGCCCCTGCCCAGCGAACAGAAGACGGTCCCCAATCCGCAACCTGCTCCGGAGCAGAAGGCGGGCCCGGCCGCGCCCGGATCCTCGACCGCGCCGACGCTCCTGCAGCCCAGCCCCGCCCCGGTCGATCCCGGCAGCACGCGCCCGTCCGATGTTCAGGGCGGCCAGCCTGTCCTCGACCGCCAGGGCGGTACGGCCCTGCCTGTCCTCGGGCGAGCCGCGAAGGCGGATGGTCCCGGCAATGCCGCCCAGACCACACCGGGTGAGACCGCTTCGGACGTGCCGGGAAGCACGCCCTCGACCAGCGGCTCAGCCGGCGCAGCCACGCTGGCCAGGGACACCGGATCGTCGAGCCACCTGGGCGCTCGGGATGCGGGAAGCGGTGCATCTGCCGCGACAGGACAGAACAAGCCCGGTCCATCTCTCGGCAGCACGGGTACGGCACCGGGAAGCGCGGACGGGATCAAGGCTGGCGGCAGCAACGCGGGGGCCGCCGGCACGGATCAACCCGCTGCTGGGAACGGAGCCGGCAAAAGCAAAGCTGACTCTGCGGCATCCGAGGGCAGTCCGGGCAAGGACAAGCCCGATCCTGCGGGCCCTGGCGGGCCGGGCAAGGACAAGCCCGATCCTGCGGGCCCTGGCGGCCCGGGCAAGGACAAGCCCGATCCTGCCGGGCCCGGTGGCCCGGGCAAGGACAAGCCCGATCCTGCCGGGCCCGGTGGCCCGGGCAAGGACAAGCCCGATCCTGCCGGACCCGGCGGTCCGGACAAGGACAAGCCCGATCCTGCCGGGCCCGGTGGCCCGGGCAAGGACAAACCCGATCCTGCCGGGCCCGGCGGTCCGGACAAGGACAAGCCCGATCCTGCGGGCCCTGGCGGTCCGGGCAAGGACAAGCCCGATCCTGCCGGGCCCGGTGGCCCGGGCAATCACGACTCCTCCAAGAAGGACCTCCTGGCGGGTGATGGCGCTCCCCATGCCGGCGACGGCCATCCGGAGGCCTACGTCCTTGAAGGCCCACACTGGGAGACGGGCCACACCGGGGCGGGCGCGACGCTCGTGACCTTCGCCCTCGAAGCCTCCGTGCCGGCGGCCTTCGCATCCGTGATCACGGCCGCCTTCGCCGAGTGGGCCGCCCAGGCCAACATCGCCTTCCAGCAGGTCGCGGCGGACGGGCCGGCCGACATCCACGTCGGAACGGGCGCGATCGACGGGATCGGCGGCGTCCTCGGGGCGGCGCAGTACGCCGCCGTGGGCTCGGCCTTCACGGCCGCCGCCATCCTGATCGATGCCGGCGAGGGCTGGCACGAGGCCGGCGGGCGGATCGTGAGCCAGCAGGGCCACGACCTGTTCGCGGTCGCCCTGCACGAGATCGGCCACGCGCTCGGCCTCGACCACCAGGACGGGACGCCCTCGGCGATGAACACGGTCCTGGATGCCGGTCTGCACGGCCTGGCCGCGCCGGACATCGCGGGCATCCAGGCGCTCTACGGCGCGCCCGGGACGATCCTGGTCCAGGCGGCCGGGTCCGGCGGCGACAGCTTCGTGTTCCTGCCGCCGGCCCAGCAACCCGCCGACGCGCCGGCGCACGCGCCCTTCGACGGGGCGGCCTTCCTGGCGGCGTTCGCGGCCTCGGCCGCGACCGAGGCCGGGTTCCACGGCGCGCCCGATCCGCACGTCGTCCCGCACGATCCCGGTGCGGGCCTCGACGCGATGGCGCATTACGCGCAGGCCGGCGCGCTCGAGACGGTGCCGCTTCACCGCGCGTGAGGGGCATCGTCCCGCGCTCCGGCGGCCGCGCGGGTACGGGAAGACGGAACTTCTCCGCCCGTGCTCCGGGAGGGAAGAAACATCCAAGCTGCTGGGGAAAAACGCAAAACGCATCCATTGCTTTGCGGGCCGATTCCACGACATGACTGGGACAGATCCGATGCAGTCCCAGACCATGTCCGACACGCAGTTCGATCCCTTCGGCGAGCCCGTCACGCAGAGCCTGCGCGGTGAGGCACCGCGCGCGAATCCGGCCTCCGTGCTGCTCCTGCGCTCCGGCATCGGCCTGTTCTGGATGCTGGTCGTCGGCATCCTGGCGGCCCGGGTCGTCTATTTCGATCCGGACTTCGCCGACCGCTACGGCAGCCTGACGGCCCTCACGAACACGATCCGGGCGATCCTGAACGCCTGACGGTCGCCCTTCCCGGCAAGTCCCTTCCCGGCAAGTCCCGCCTCGGCAAGTCGCGTCCTGGCAAGTCTCCCCCCGAAAAGTCTCACCCCGGCAGGCGCGCCGCGTCGAGGATGCGGCGGGCGATGCCCGGGTAGTCGCCGTCGAAATGGTGCCCGCCCTCCAGCCGCAGCCTGGGCACGCCCGAGAGCAGCGCGTCGGTGCATCCGGGATCTTTCTCGGCCGAGCCATAGAGGCACAGGACCTTGGCCGGGGGGATCGCGGCGATCTGGGGCACCACGGCGTGCTCGCCGCCGAGGCCGAGCCAGCCCTTCACCGAGACGCTGAAGCCCGTGCTGCGGCCGGGCCCGAGCAGCGCCACCAGGGTGATGCGGTCCTGCAGGTCGGCGCCGAGATGCGGCCAGGCGAAGGGGAAGACGTCGGCCCCGAACGAGTATCCGAGCACCATGACCGGGAGCCGCCCCGACGGGTCGGCCGCCCGCACGATCGCGGCGGTGTCGGCCGCGATGGTCTGCGGGCTCTTGTCCGACCAGAAATAGCGCAGCGCGTCGACGCCGACCACGTGCACGCCCTGGCGCGCCAGCCACTCGCCGATGGTCTTGTCGATGTCGCGCCAGCCGCCGTCGCCGGAGTAGAACACCGCCAGCGCCCGGGCCGGACCGATGGCGGGATGGTCGACGAGGGGCAGGCCGCCCGTGCCCGCATCCTGCGCGGCGAGCACCGCGGCGGCGTCGACGGCGCGCGCCGTGCGCGCCTCCGGATCCGCCGCCGGCCGCGTCTCGGGCGCGAAGGGGCCGCGCCCGCTGCCCGGGACGGGCGCCCCGGCGGGCGCGCGCTCCGTCACGAAGACCATCGGGGCCTGCAGCCCCGCCCCGCGGTCGTAGCTGAAGCCGCCGCCGGGCGCGGGCGAGGCCGGGGCTCCGTCGCAGGTCGGGCGCGGCATGTCCAGACTGTCTGCTGGATCGAGCGCGACGCCGCCGGCGACCGTCGCCGACAGGGCCTGGCCCAGGATCGCGTGGACGAGGGTGCCGCCCTCCCCGAGGCCGATCAGGATGGGCCGGAAGTAGCGGGTGGACTTGAGGGCGCGCTGCGTCTCCTTCGAGAGATCCTCCACGTCCGACATCGGCCGGATGCAGGGGCCGGCGTCGCGGGCGAGCCCGGCCCGCCATTCGGCGAGGTCGAGGCTCAGCACCATCAGGCCGCGGGAGAGCAGCGCCCGGGCAAGCGCCTCCTGCCGCGCGCCCGGGCCGTCCCGGCCGGAGACCAGCATGGCGAGCCCGACCGGCGCGCCCCGGGGCATCGCGACGGCGACGTCCTTGAGGTGCGCCGAGGAGATCCGGACCGGCGTCGCGGCGGCGATCAGCGTCGGCGCGGGCGGGCGCCGGACGGCCAGGAGGGCGGCGAGGGCGCCGGCGAGGGACAGGCCCGCGAGGCCGGCGATCCGGACCGCCCGCCAGCCCCTCGGGCTCATCGGCGGATCAGCCCGAGGGGCGAGCCGCTGACGAGCGTCGCCACGTCGAGCAGCGCCTTCGGCGTGCCGAGGCCGCCCGGGCAGATCAGGTAGTAGGGGGTCCAGACCGGGTCGAACTTCTGCTTGAAGGCCCGGAGGCCGTCGAAGCTGTAGAGGTCGGCCCCGCGCCGGTACAGGAAGGCGCCGAAGCGGTTCCAGCGCGAGGCGAGGCGCCGGTCGGCGAGGCCCGACAGCGGGGCGGCGCCGAGGTTGAACCAGCGGTAGCCCTCCGCCTTGGCGGCGAGCAGGAGGTTGGCGAACAGCGCGTCCATGATGACCCGCGAGGCGTCGGGCGTGTAGCGGATCAGGTCGATCGCCATCTCGTGCCGCTCCGCGCCCCGCCAGAGATTGGCGAAGGCGACGATGCGGCCCTCCTTGCGCATCACCGCGACGTCGAAGCGGGCGAGGTAGGCCGGGTCGAAGTAGCCGAGCGAGAAGCGCTTCTCGCCGCCGGACTTCATCGCGAGCCACGCATCCGAGACGGTGCGCAGTTCCTCCATCGCGGCCGGCACCTCGGCGCGGGGCAGGATCTCGAAGGCGAGGCCCTCCTTCTCGGCCCGGCGGGCGCCGTAGCGCAGGTCGTGGCGGGCCGGGCCCTTGAGGGAGAAGTCGGCGAGCGGCACGCGGGCGACCTCGCCGAGCTTGAGGGCGGCGAGCCCCATGTCGAGGAAGAGCGGCAGGTTCTCGGGCCCGACCCCGTAGAAGACCGGCCGCGCGGCGGAGCGGTCCGCCAGCTCCCGGAAGGCCCAGGCGAGCTCGGCCTTGGCCGCGTCCGGGCCGACCGGCTCGCCGAGCGCCACGATGCTGCGGCCCGCGCGGGCATACATCACGAAGCCCCGTCCGTCGGCGGAGGCGAGGAACTGCTTGTCGCCGAGCAGCGCCAGCGCGGCGGCGGCGCCGGGCGCCCGCGCGACGGCCTCGACGACGGCCGCCGGGATCGCGGCCTCCTCGGAGGCCGCGCCGCGCCGGTTCACGGTCCGGTCGAAGCCGATCGCCGCCACGCCCGCCATCAGCGCGAAGGAGGCGCGCAGCAGCCTTGGGGCGTCGCCGTCCCAGGAGAATTGCCACCAGAGCGCGTCCGCGTCCGCGCAGTGGCGCCAGGCGAGGAAGCCGAGCCCGATCGCGCCGGCGAGGAGCGCGGTGGCGAGCGGCGCGTCCGTGAGCCCGGGACGGCTCATCGCGAACGGATTGTCGCGGGGGCACCGGTAGAAGGAGGCGCGGAAGGCCGCGAGCAGCGCCGCCAGGACGCCGAGCAGCGTCGCCTCCTCCCAGTCGAGCCCCTTGCCGAGCGAGAAGGCGGCGCCCAGGACCAGGAGCATCAGGGCGTAGCGCCAAGCCCGGGCGAGGCGCCGGTTGAGGCCCCGCGCCAGGACGATCAGCGCGAGGCCGACGAGGCTCGCGGAGAAATGCGAGGCCTCCACGAAGGGCAGCGGCACGACCTGCGACAGGATCTCGATGCGGTTCGCGAGGTCCCGGGTGGCGCCGGAGGCGAGCAGCATCATCCCGCCGCAGAGCGCGATGCCGGCCGCCGCCCGCGGCACCATGGGCTCGAGGAAGCGGCCCGCCGCGCGCAAGGGGCGCGCGATGGCCCGGCGCCGGCGCAGGATCTCGGCGGCGGCGATGCCCAGCACCGCGCCCGCGAAGGGAAGGAGCGTGTAGACGATCCGGTAGGCGAGAAGGCCGCCCATCACGTCGGCCCGGCCGCCGAGGCCGAGGCTCGCGATCAGCGTCGCCTCGAAGGCGCCGAGGCCGCCGGGGGCGTGGCTGACGATGCCCACCACGGTCGCTGCCACGTAGATCAGCGCGAAGGCCGGGAAGCTGCCGACCGCGTCGGCGGGCAGGAGCACGTAGAGGGTCGCGGCCGCCGCCGTCAGGTCGACGATGCCGGCCCCGATCTGGACCAGGGCCGCCCGCCGCGTCGGCAGGCGCACCGTGAAGCTGCCGAGGCGGATCAGCCGCTCGCTGCCGCCGAGCCAGACCACGAGGCCCGCGACCAGCCCGAGGATCGTCGCCCCCGCCGCCCTGTGAAGGGCCTCGTGCAGGCCCGGCAGGCCGGGCAGGTTCGGCGGCCCGAAGAGGAGCGCCAGCGCCGTCATGGTCACGAGGGAGACGAGGAGCGCGAACCAGGAGGCGCCGAGCACCCGCCCGACATCCGCGATCGCCACGCCCCGGCGGCCGTAGAGCCGGTAGCGGATGGCGGCCTGCGTCAGCAGGGGAAAGCCCAGCGCGTTCGAGACCGCGTAGCCCGCCGCGCCCGTCGCGGCGGCGAGCGGGCGCGGCAGGCGCCCCGGCGCCACCGTCTCCACCGCCACGAGGTCGTAGAGGCCGATCGCCGCGAAGCTGAGGGCGGTGAACAGGAGACCGAGCGCCAGCGCCCCGGCGGGAATCTGCTCCAGCGCCCCCGAGACCGCCGCGAGGGTCACGCCGCCGAGGGTACGGTGGATCACCGCGAGGGCGAGGAGCGTGCAGCAGAGCCCCGCCATCGGGGCGATGACGCGCTTGAGCTGTCGCTTCAGGCCCGGCGCGGCGCTCGCCGCGACGCCGAGGTCACCCTCTCGCAGGGGCAGGGATTCGGAGCTCGTCGGCATGCGCGTCGTCAAGGTCGGCTGGGCTCGATCCGGAGTCCGAGGGCGGTCAGCGGGTGGTGCCGGCCGGTCGGCTCGCCCGCGGCGGTCGCGGGCGAATCATGCATCCAATGTCATCGGAAAAGCTGGATATTGCCTGAACGGAGTTCATGAACTGTTCCGTTTGGCGGCACCGAACGAAACCCTGTCGACCGTCCCCGATGGCCGGCCCGTGTCTGCGCGTTCTTTGGCGAAAATCGGGCGCCTGGACCGCAGGCCGGGCGCCGCGGCTCGCGCGATTCGTGGCGTTTGCAGGGCGGGTCAATCTCGGTCGAGGCGCCGGACCCATGCCCGGAATGCGCGAGACTGCGACCGTGCCGAGGGCTTATACGGCGCCTCCCGAATCACCCTGGCACAAGGCCCCCGAAGGATGACCGACGCGTTGTGGACGGACAAGACGACCGAGACGGCGGTCGCGATGTGGATCGCGGGCCGCGATCCCGCCGAGATCGCCGCCGCCCTCGGGACCTCGCCCGAGGACGTGGTCCGCCGCGTGGCGCAGGCCGCCCTGGCCACGCCGAAGGCCGCGAAATCCGGCGCAGCCGAGCCGCAGGCCGTCAGGCCCGAGCCGGCCGCGCCGCGTGCTGCCGGCCCGCAACCGAGCGCGGACCCTCGGTCCGTCGCCAAGCCCGCGGTCGTTGCACCCAGGCCCGCGGCCAGCGCACCCAAGCCCGCGGTCAGTGCACCCAGGCCCGCGGTCAGCGCACCCAGGCCCGCGGTCAGCGCACCCAGGCCCGCGGTCGTCGCCCCGCCTCCCGCGGCGCTGGCACCGGTGACGCAGCCGCGCGTGCACTCGCCGACTCCCGTCCCACCGGCTCCGCCCCGTAGCGTCGCGCCCCACCAGCCCGCGCTGCCGGTTGCCGCGGCACCGACCGGCCCGGTCCTGCCGACGCCGCTTCCCCGGCGCCCCCTCGTCGCGGCCGATGGCGGCGAGGGCATCCCGTTCATGAAGGCGGGCCTGCTCGACTGCGTCTTTCCGCTCTGGTCGGACCATGAGCCGGTCTCGATCGAGAGCAAGCGCGTCTGCGGCTGCCGCGCCATCACGGGCAAGCGCTGGTGCGCGCAGCACTACGCCGTGGTGTTCGAGCCGATGAAGAAGCCCCTGCGGGCGGCCTGAGGCGGGACCGCCTCAGCAGGCGCCCCTCGCGATCGGCCAGGCCGTATCGATGTGCTCGCGCCAGTGCCGCACGAGCCAGGGGATGCGCGAGCCGATCATGGGCTTGGCGTAGAGGTAGCCCTGGGCGAAGTCGCAGCCCATCGCGCGCAGGCGCTGGGCCTGGCCCTGCCTCTCGACGCCCTCGGCGGTGACCTGCGTCTTCAGGGCTCGACCGAGCCCGATCACCGCCGCCACGATGGCGGCGTCGTCCCCGTCCTGCTCGAGGCCGCGCACGAAGCTCTGGTCGATCTTGATGTGATCGACGGGAAACTGTTTCAGATGCGTCAGCGAGGCGTAGCCCGTCCCGAAATCGTCGAGGGCCACGATCGCACCGCTCTCGTGGAAGCGGCCCAGGATCCCGGCGACACAATCCGAGCCGCGTCCCAGGAAGACAGTCTCGGTCACCTCGACCTCCAGGCGGCAGGGCGGCACGCCGGCCGCCGCGAGAACGTCGAGCATCGCCTCGGCGAGGTCGGGCTGGTGGAACTCGGCGGAGGAGAGGTTCACGGCGACGCGGCCGAAATCGAGCCCGCAGTCGAGCCACGCGCGCATGTCCGCCGCCACGTGCCGGATGATGCAGCGGCCGATCGCCTGGGCCAGCTCCGGATCCTCGAAGGCGGAGCCGAAATAGCCGGGGGCCAGCACGCCCTCGCTCGGGTGCTGCCAGCGCGCCAGCGCCTCGAAGCCGACGATCCGGCCCGTCGCGAGGCACACCTTCGGCTGGTAGAACGGGATGATCTGCCGCCTCGCCAAGGCCTCCTGCAGCTCGCCCGCGATGGCGACGCGTCGCTCGGTCAGGGCGCGCATCTCGGGGGTGTAGACCGTCATCCGGTTGCGGCCGGCGGACTTCGCCCGGTAAAGGGCGATGTCGGCATCCTTCATCAGTTCGTCGGGCAGGCGGTGGTGATCGGGATAGGCCGCGATCCCGATGCTGGCCTTGCTGGCGAGCGGGCGCCCCTGGTAGCGGAAGGGCTGGCGCAGCCGCTCGATCACGCGCTGGGCGAAGGCGGCGGCCTCAGCGAGCCCGAATGGCGCGACCACGATCACGGCGAACTCGTCCCCGCCGAGGCGGGCGACCGTGTCGCATGGCCGTATGAGCTCGGAGAGGCGCGCGCCCATCTCCTTCAGCATCGCGTCGCCCGCATCGTGCCCGAGGGTGTCGTTGACGTCCTTGAAATCGTCGATGTCGATGAGGATCAGGCAGACGCTGGTGCCGGCACGATCCGCCTCGCCGAGGGCCACCCTGAACCGGTCCTGGAACAGGGCGCGGTTCGGCAGACCGGTCAGCGGATCGTGGTTGGCTGTCCGCCATAGCTGCGCCTCGGCCTCCTTCCGGTCGGTGATGTCGAAGGTGATCCCGACGATTCGGTGCGGCTCGGCCTGCTCGGCCCGCATGCAGAGCCACATCTGCGGCCCCGTGGGCGGCCGGTAGCGGAATTCCACCGCGTCGAGGGAGCCGCCATAGGCACTGAAATTCTCGACATGGGCCCGATCCTCGGGATGCACGCCGTCGAGCAGGTACGAGATCGGTCCCGATCCGATGCCCAGGAGTTCGAGCGCGTTGTCGGAACGCGTCGCCAAGCCCGTCGTGAGGTCGCGCTCCCAGGCGACCATGCGGCCCGCCCGCAGCGCCAGCCGCAGGCGCTCCTCGCTGGCCCGCAGGGCCGCCTCGGACTTGCGGCGCTCGGTGACGTCGTGCAGAGCCCCGACCATGCGGATCGCGGCTCCGGCCTCGGAGCGGATTACGAAGCCGCGGTCGAGCACCTGCGCGTAGGTTCCGTCGCCGCGCCGGAAGCGATACTCGCCCGCGTAGTGCGCCTCGCTCCCGTCGATCACCCGGTCGATCGTCCCGGCCGCGCGCTGGCGGTCCTCCGGATGGATGCGCTTCATCCACTCAGCACCGGTCGCGCGGGCCTCGCCCGCCGCGCAACCGAACAGGACCTGAGCGGAATCGCTCCACTCGATCCGGTCCAGGACAAGATCCCAATCCCAGATCGCGTCCTTGGTGGCGTGGGCGGCGAGGCGATAGCGCTCCTCGCGCTCGCCAATCTCGCGCTCGGCCTTGTGCAGGCGCAGCTGCGCGACCACGATGGCGGCGAGGTCGCGCAGCTGGTCGCGCTGCGCGGCTGAGAGGCTGCGCGGCACGGTGTCCTTGAGGCAGAGGGTGCCGACATGAAGGCCCGGCTCGAGGGTCAGGGGAGCGCCGGCGTAGAAGCGGATGTGGGGCTTGCCGGCCACCATCGGATTGTCGGCGAAGCGCGGGTCCTCCGCGGCGTCCTCCACTACCATGACTTCGTCCGAGAGGATCGCGTAGCTGCAGAAGGCGATCTCGCGGGAGGTCCGCTCGAGATCGAGGCCGCATCTCGCCTTGAACCATTGCTCGTCCGCCTCGACCAGGGAGACGAGGGCTATCGGCACCGCGAAGAGGGCGCAGGCCGTCCGGCAGATCGCGTCGAATTGCGGCTCCGGCATGCTGCCGACGATGCCGAGGCTCCGCAGAGCCCGGAGTCGGTCCGCCTCCTGCGGCGCAACGGAAACCATGGCGACCCCCTTACCGACCGGCCTGTCGCGGCCTCGCCCCGATCGAAGCCGTCCCCAGGTGAGCGCGTCCCGCCCGTCCGGGCGATGCAGCTTCTGCTTGCTCGGAATCTACGTCGCAGATTCTTAAGAACTTCTGCGCCGGGCGAGGCCGGAGCACGGCGTCGCGTCCGAGCGGTCCGCAGGCTGGTTCCGGCTGGACCGGGAGGCGTTCTTCCATGCGCGCGACACGGGGCGCGATGCCATGCGCACGCGCCATGATCTCCCGATCAGGGAATGCTATCCAACGGGCCGCAATTGCGCATGTTCTCGCGCCGGTTCGGCCGCCGCCTACCTAGTGTCGCGGAGCGGGCCCACCAGCCGCTCATACTCGGACTCGGCGAAGCCATAGCTCGTGCCCGCGAGGTTCACGAGCTTGTCGCGGTCGAGGATCGTGATCAATCCGCGCTTCGTCGCGATCATCCCGCCGCTCTCCAGTTCATGCACCGCAACCGTCACCCCCGGCCGGTGAACGCCGAGCATCGTCGACAGGGTTTCGTGCGTGATCGCGAGCTCGTCGCCGTCGAGGCGGTCGTGGACGAGGAGCAGCCAGCGCGCGAGGCGCTCCTCGGTCTTGTGCCGGCGATTGGAGAGGGCTGTCTGGCTCGTCCAGAGGGTCACGGCCTGTACGTAGCGCAGAAGGTGAGCGCGCAGCGTCTCGCTCCGGACCATGGCGTTGCGCAGGGTATCGGCCCCGAGCCGCAGGGCATGGCCCGGCACGCGAACCTCGGTGTCGAAAGGCGTGCGATCGACCCCGAGGATGAGGGCCGGGCTGACCAGGCCGTCGCGTCCCACGATCGCCACCTCGAGCCGCCCGCCTTCCGCGGTCGTCAGGCTGACGGAGGCGAGGCCGCTTTCCAGGAAATAGATCTGCGTGATCGGTGCATTGGCGGCGACGATATGGGCTCCGGCATCGAGCGGAACACTCTCCAGATGCGGCCGGAGCAGGTCGAGATCGTCCGGCGCGAGCGCGCGCAGCAGCCGGTTCTGGACCGTCGGTGCGGCTGCTGCGACGGAGGGCGGAGGCGAGTCCTGGGGCACGAGCGCGTCCATCGCGTTGAGCCGCCCTCCACTCACCCGCAATGCCCTGAGCGCGGGCATCGCGCAGAACACCGGGCCGGGATCGTCCCGCCGGGCTCGTCTCACTAAGCCGGCCGGCCCTCTCGGTGGGCATTCACCAAAGTTAAGGCCCGGCGCGTTGGGACGAGTCTGTACAGTGCAAGACCTGCTTGGCCCCGCCGCTGCTTGCTACCGCCTGCCGGATTCAGAAGCCCGGATGAGCTCCGATCGCGCCGGCGTCGATGGTCCGCTTACCCTGCGGAAGGTGCAGGTAGTGTCCATCGAACATCGCCGCGCTCTGGAGGGCGGGCAGGTCCAGGATGGTGAGCTCCCGTCCCCGCAGGCAGATCAGGCCGTCGCTGCGCAATTGCTGGACGGTGCGGTTGATGTGCACGGCCGACAGACCGAGGGCGTCCGCGAGTTCGCCTTGCGTGAGAGGCAACTCGCAACGGTTCCCCTGGGTGAGCCCGACCGCGCTGAGCCGGACAAACAATTCGCAGAACAGGTGCGCGATGCGCTCGTACCCCGTGCGCTGGCCGATGTTGACGATCCATTCCCGATGAACGGCCTCCTCCACGAGGGCATTGTAGGCGAGCGCACGGAACAACCGCGGGTGCTCGTCGATCAGGGCCGCGAAGGCTTGGCGGGGGATGATGGCGACGGTGGCCGACGTGAGGGTGACGACGGATTCGTCGCCGAGATCGAGATCGGGCAGGCAGCGTCCGCACAGGTCTCCGGGGATGAATAGGGTCAGGATCTGGCGGCGTCCGTCCGGGAGGATCTTGTAGCGGCAGGCATTGCCCTCAAGGATGAGCGGCACCGAGCGCGAGAGACCATTTTCCAGGCTCAAGTGCTCGCGCGCGCCGTGATGGCGCTGCTGGCGCCCCAACTCCTTCAGAGCGTCCCGTTCCGCGGCCGAGAGCTCGACGTAATTCCCGAGCTTGCGGGCCAGGATCCCGCCTGCCGCCTCTCCCGCGGAATCCGGCGAGACCCCGGCGCCGCGCCGGCCCGCCATCACCCCCTGTGTGCCCGAGCGGAGGGGCGAAACCGCGTAGCGCGGCAAGGTTTCCATGAACGCCTCCTGCGCCCGCTTCCCGCCCCAGGCCGGCCTTGCCGCCTGGAACGGATCTCGGGCTCCCGCCGCGACCGCAGGCTCTGCCCCACGGTCACGGCCTTGGTCCCACGGCTCCCGTGCCGGCTCTTCCGGCACGGGACTGGCGAGGCTCCCCTCCTCGTGCTCGACCTGCTGAGGTTCTCGCTGACCATCGGACGCTCGCCTGTACTTCGCGGCGTCCGGGTACGACCTGTCGGCAATCGATTCCAATTCAACCGCGATAGGGGCAAACCCCATGGCGGGCATCAAGCGATACAGGCGTATGTTAGCAATAAATCTGATGGTTTCAAACACCGGTTGCGAATTTTCAGCTCATGAGGCGGAAGCGATATTTCTTCCCACCGAATTGTGCACAAGTTTGGTGGAGTTTGATTGTCCCGAGGCCACTATTGTACGGAAAGTGACTTTCAGGCGCGTGTCGGAGGCGTTCGTAGAGTCCGAGTCTTCGGGGTGCGCGCGCGACCTGTGATGTCCGTCGCGCCTTCGCGACGATGGTCCGCCGGCCCATGGGACTTGGCGGATTCCCGGATTTCCTGGCCCGGCCCGGCCGAATTCTCGAATGATCACCGCGGCGACCGCACTCGGCGCAGCTGATGCGCTCGCGCCACGCCGGGGCCCTCCGCATCCGCGCCTCGGATTATCTCTTGTAACAGTATCACGTCTGCGCAATGAAACAGTATAACGTTATGGAGCGGCGTGATGCGAAGCGGACGGGCAGGTCATGCATGGGCCGTGGCCGTGCTGACCGGCGCGGGATACCTCTGCGGTCCCGCCGCGGCCGAGCCCGCGGAGGCGACGCTGCCGGAACTCAGCGTGACCTCGGCAAGCCCGATCCAGGCGCGGGCAGGCCTGGGCTCCGCCCCGGCCTACGGCATGCTCCCGGTCGTCACCGACACCTTCGCGCCCGTTACGCTGGTGACCCGGGACGAGCTCCTCCGCGCACAGCCGCGGACGCTCGGAGATGCTCTGATGGACCGGCCCGGCATCTCGGCCTCGACCTACGCGCCGGGTGCGGCGAACCGGCCGATCATCCGCGGCCTCGACAATGCCCGCGTGCGCATCCAGGAGAACGGCGTCGGCATCCAGGATGTCTCCGAACTCGGCGAGGACCACGCGGTCCCGATCAATCCTCTCGTTGCCAACCGCATCGAGGTGATCCGCGGTCCGGCCTCGCTGCGCTACGGAAGCCAGGCGATCGGCGGCGTGGTGAGCGCCGAGAACAACCGCGTCCCGAGCTTCATCCCGGTCAGCGGCTACGCCGGCCAGGCCACCACGGGCTACTCCTCCGTCGACAGCGGACGGCTCGCCGCGGCGATCGTGGACGCGGGCGGCGAGCACGTCGCCTTCCATGCCGACGGATTCCGAACCGCCGCCGACAGCTACGCGACGCCGCTCGGTATCCAGCGCAACTCGGCCAACGAATCCCAGGGCGGCGCGGTCGGTCTCTCCTACGTGTTCGACCGCGGCTTCGTCGGCATCTCGTTCAGCCACTACGATGCGCTCTACCAGATCCCCGGCGGCGAGGCGGCCACGAGCCGTACGCGCCTCGACCCGACCCAGGACCGCGTGCTCGCGCGTGGCGAGTACCGGCCGCTCGACGGACCCCTGGAGGTGATCCGCTTCTGGGCCGGCGGCTCGGTCTACCGGCATAACGAGATCGGCATCGGAGAGGACGGCGTCGACGGCATCCAGGCGACCTTCAAGAACCGGGAGGCGGAGGGGCGGGTGGAGCTTCAGCACGTGCCCGTCGCCGCGGGGCTCGGCACCCTCACGGGGACGCTCGGCCTGCAGGCGAGCCGGCGCGAGATCGGCACCTCGGGCGAGGCCGGCACGCTGCTCGCGCCGACCGATTCGCGCAGCGACGCCGCCTACCTGTTCGAGGAGCTGAATGCCGGCAACGGCCTGCGCCTGCAGGCGGCGGGACGCCTCGAAGGCGCGCGCGCCACGGGAACGGCGACGCAGTTCCCGGCCGATTATCTGCCCGCCGCGGGCGAGGATCCGCTGTCCTACGGACGGCGGCGCAGGTTTGCTCCGAAGAGCCTGTCGCTCGGGGCCCTGCAGGACCTGCCGAGCGGCTTCGTGACGAGCCTCAACGGGGCCTATGTCGAGCGCGCGCCGACCGCCTTCGAGCTGTACTCACGCGGCGCGCACGACGCCACGGAAACCTTCGAGATCGGCAATCCGGACCTGAAGAAGGAGAGGGCTCGTACCATCGAGGCCAGCATCCGGCGCGCCGATGGGCCGCTGCGCCTCGATGCCACCGGCTACTACACGCGCTATACCGGCTTCATCTACAAGCGCGACACCGGCAACCGCTGCGGCGACGACTTCGCCTCCTGCGGCAGCGACGACGCATTGCAGCAGGTCGTCTATTCGCAGCGGAATGCGACCTTCTTCGGCGCCGAGATCGGCGCCCAGCTCGATGTGCTCCCGGTCGGAAACGGCTTCGTCGGCATCGACGCGCAGTACGACTTCGTCCACGCGCAGTTCGACGACGGGACTTACGTACCGCGCATTCCGCCGCACCGGATCGGAGGGGGGCTGTTCCTACGGGCCGACGGGTGGTCCGCCCGCGTGAGCCTCCTGCACGCCTTCGCGCAGACCGAGGTGGCGCCCCTCGAGACCATCACGCCGGGCTTCGACGATCTGCGGGCCGAGATCAGCTACACGAGGCCTCTCGATCCCGCGCTCTACGGCGCGAGCGAGATCTCCCTCGGCCTGCAAGGGCGTAATCTCTTGAATGACGAGATCCGCAACTCGGCGTCGTTCAAAAAGGATGAGATCCTGTTGCCAGGGCGCAGCTTCAAGCTGTTCCTAGCAGCCCGCTTCTGACGCGGCGGCATGCGGTGGAGGCGCCCCGACGGGCTTCCCCGACTCGTCAGCAGGCCCGGCGGAAAGGGGCGCGGGCGGCCGGGCCGCCCAGCAAGGCCGGTCCTGTGCCGCGTGATGCAACGACGCCGGATACGGCGACGGGGCCGTCAGGACGGCCCGGCGTCCGGTGAACGCCGGTGAGCCCCTCCCTTATCGACGTGTTTTGGCCTTGGCCTTGCGGGCTGCGTAGCGGGCGTCGCGCAGGGCCTTCTTGGCCTCCAGCTCGGCGGCCTTGCGCTCCTGGGTGGCAGCGGCCTCGGCTTCCTCGCGGGCGATCTGGGCGGCGAGCTCAGCCTCCTCGCGCGCACGCTTCTCCTCCGCGGCCTTCTTCTCGGCAGCGATGCGGGCGGCTTCGCGCTCCCGGATGCGCTCTTCGCGGGCGCGGGCGATCTCCTGGCGGGCCTTGGCCTTGGCGATCATCTCGGGGTCGTCGACAGCGGGGCGGGCCTTGAACTTGGCGAGCAGCGCTGCCTTGGCGTTGGCGGAGTTCTGGCGGCGGTCGTCGAAATTCCTAAAATCGAATGCGCTCATCTGGCCTTTCTCGTTCAGTGTCTCGTTTTGGTGCTTCGCGGGATAGCCGCCGACCGTCTCAGCAAGAACGGGACCGGCGGAAATGCATGTTCACAACAGAACCCATCGAAACCGGGACTGCCAATGCCTCAGCATCCTGTTCGAAGCAACCGGAGCCACCCCGATCCAATGCGGCTTCGGTCTGGATTGTCATCGCCAACCCGAAAAGAATGACGACGGTCTCTCAAAAGCCTCATACGGCCAGTCGCTCTCCGGCCGGCCGCTTGCCGGCGCGGCGCTCGCTCCCGTCGGAGATCTGCGGCCCCGGATGTGGCGAGCGCCGAAGCGCGTCGGCAGTAGCTACGAGGGTCGGGATGATCGAGAGGTAGGTCTCGGGTAGCCTTCTGACAAGACGTGGGGGCCGCTCGGCCTGTTGCGGCGCACCCTGCGGGAAACCTGGCGCAGCATCTCTCGAATCGGCCAGGAACGGTAGGATCTTAGCGACTCCCCAAGGCGTGGCGTGGCGAGGTCTCCCGCGCGGAACGGCCCTCGAAGGTTGCTCCGGCAAGGATTGGCGGCTAGGGTCCGAGCATGCGAGCGCGGCGTGCCGGGCATGGCTCCCAGGAGCCTGGGGCATGGGTCGACCCGGCGGGCACCCGCGGCACCCGGTCTCTCGCATAGGCCGGCGTCGACGCGGGGGATTCGATGACGCAGACCCATCCTTGCATGCCGGCCGCCTGCGAGGCTCCGGGCGAAGCGCACCGCTGCCGTCCCTGAGCAACGAGCATCGTTCGCGCGTGCCTTTCGTAACCCCGAAAAGGGGCTGGTTCCCGATATCCGCACGGACCCGTGCTGCCTTCGCGGCGGCCGGGCTGCTGCTCGGCGCGCCTGAGCCCGCCGCGGCCTTCGACCCATTCGGCCTGTTCGGGGCCGAGGAGGAACCGCCGCCTCCGAGCGCGGCCGCCCTGCCCTACGCGGTGAAGATCTCGGGCGCGGACGATGAGGACCTCCTCAAGGCTCTGCAGGATACCTCGACCCTCTACCGTCTGCGCCGGGAGCCGCCGCCCGATGGCGAGGGCCTCGTGCGCCGCGCCGAGGCCGATCTGCGGCGCCTGCCCGAAATCCTCTCGGGGTACGGCTACTATGCGGGGCGGGTCGCGATCCGGGTCGACGGCGTCGGAATCGGCGGCGAATCCTCGCTCGCACCGGCCGCTCGCGCGGCAGAGACCTCCCGTAACCGCGCCCTGGTTCCGGTCAGGATCGTGCTCGACCCGGGGCCCCTCTACACGCTGCGCAGGATCACGGTACGCGACCCGAGCGGGCGTCCGTTCCCGGCGGAGGTGCTGCCGGGCCGCTTCACGCAGGTGGACGAGGCGACGCCCGCCCGCTCGGTAACCGTGCTCGCCCGCGAGGCACGCATCGTCGACCGCTTCCGAAGCCTCGGCTCTCCCCTCGCCAGGATCGTCTCGCGCGATCCCGTGGTGGACGATACGGCCCACGTGATGGACGTGACCTTCACGGTCGATCCCGGTCCCGTCGCGGGCCTCGGCGAGGTCACGTTGAGCGGCACGCAGGGCCTCGATCCCGCGGTGGTTCGTTCCTTCATCTACACGGAGCCCGGCGACCCCTACGCGCCGAAGGCCGTCGCGGATATCCGGCGCTCGGTCGCCAAGGTGGAGGGCCTCGGCTCGGTGCGGGTGCGCGAGGGACAGGCCCTCGACGCGGCGGGCAACGTACCGGTCTTCGTCGAGGTGACGGAGCGCGAGCGCAACCTGATCGGCGTGTCGGCCCGCTACTCGACGGTCGATGGTCCCGGCCTCCGGGCGTACTACGCCAACCGCAACCTGTTCGGCGGGGGCGAGACGCTGCGGCTCGATGCTGACCTCTACTATCTCGGCAACGATCTCTACGCGACGCAGCGCAAGCTCGCGGGCATCAACTCGAACGGCCTCGGCGGCCGCCTCTCGGCGACCTTCGTGAAGCCGGCCCTGTGGGGCACCCGCAACGACCTCGTCGCCAACATCTTCGGCGGGCGCGAGGCGCAGCAGAGCTACGTCGTCGACGCTGCGGGCGGCACCGTCGGCATCCGCCACCGCTTCTCCGACACGGTCTTCGCGCAGATCGGGATCGACGGGCAGGTGGGCCGCTCGCAGGATGCCCTCGGCACGATCGACTATCGCCTCGTCGGCGTGCCGCTGTCGGTCTCCTACGACTCGACCGACAACCTGCTCGATCCGACCGAGGGCGTCCGGCTGACCGCCTCGGCCACGCCATACCCGAGCTTCCTCGGCTCCGATCCCGGCATCTTCGTCGCGAAGGCGCAGGGCTCGACCTATTACGCCCTCGACACGGACGCCAACTACATCCTGGCCGGCCGGGTCGGCTTCGGCTCGATCTCGGGCGCGCCGCTCGCGGACATACCAGCCAATATCCGCTTCTTCGCCGGCGGCGGCGGCTCGGTGCGCGGATATCCCTACCGGACCCTCGGCCCCCGCGGGCCCTACAACCTGCCGATCGGCGGCCGGAGCCTGCTCGAGGCCTCGCTGGAAGCCCGTATCAAGGTCACCGACACGATCGGCGTTGTGCCGTTCCTCGATGCGGGCACGGCCTTCGCCGGATCCCTGCCCGATCTCAGCGAGAGGATCCGCACCGCGGCCGGTCTCGGCCTGCGCTACTACACGGGCATCGGCCCGATCCGCGTCGATCTCGCCTTCCCGCTCGACCGGATCAAGGGCAATCACGAGCGCCCAGTTGCCCTCTACATCAGCCTGGGGCAGGCCTTCTGATGCGCGCTCTTCGGGACGGCTTCCGAACCCCGGCGATCCGCGGCCTGACCGCGGCGCTGTGCGCCCTCGCGCTCGCGATGCTGATCGGCACCGCCGGCCTGACGCGGGCGGCCGAGGAGGGCGAGAAGACGGTGCTGGGCGGGCTCCTCTCGAAGGCTCTCTCGACGCCGAGTTCGCGCGTCGCCATCGGGGCGGTAGACGGTGCCCTCTCATCGGACGCCACCATCCGGGACGTGGCGGTCAGCGATCGCGACGGGGTCTGGCTGCGGCTCGACCGGGCCCGCATCGTCTGGCGCCGCCTCGCCCTGTTGTCGGGCCGGCTCGAGGTCGACAGCCTGGAGCTCGGGCGCCTCGAGGTGCTGCGTCGCCCTCTGCCCTCCCCCGTAACCGACGCGCCAGAACCCGACGGCTCGCTCCTGCCGGATCTGCCCGTGAAGGTCGAGGTCAAGGCCTTTCGGCTGGCCGAGCTCGCGCTCGGCGAGGCCATCGCCGGCCAGAGCGCGCGCCTCGACGCGCAGGGAAAGGTGAAGCTCGGCGCGCCCTCGGAGGGCCTCGATCTCGATCTCGGCGTGCGCCGGCTCGACGCGGCCGGCCAATTCGCGGCCCGTCTCCTGTTCGTCTCGAAGGGCGAGCGCCTGGAACTCAAGGCCACTCTGACGGAGCCTGCGGGCGGCCTGCTCTCCAAGGGGCTGAATGTTCCCGGCACGCCGCCGATCAATCTTGACCTCGACGGGCGCGGTACGCTGGACGCCTGGCACGCCCGGCTCGACTTCGATGCGGGTGAGAGCATCGGCGCTAAGGGGGAGGCACGCATCTCGCGCATCGGTGCCGAGCGGCGCCTCAGCCTCGATCTCGCATCGCGCATCGAGGGGCTGCTGCCCGGCCCCGCCGCCGCGGTGTTCGCGGGTACGACCAAGCTCGACGGCACGCTGCGCTTCGCCGACAGCGGCAGCTTCGGGATCGACCGGCTCGAGCTGGCCTCCCGCACCGCCCGCCTCGACGTACGCGGCGGCCTGACCTCCGACCGGGTCGCTGATCTCACGGTCGCGGCCCGCGCCGTCCCGACCGAGGACGGGGTGACGAGGGCCGCCGAGACCGAGTTGCGGAGCCTCGTCTTCGACGCCAGACTGAGGGGGCCTCTTGCCCGGCCGCAGGTGCAGGGCGCGCTCCGGGCCGAGGGCCTGCGCACCCGCGACAGCGGGCTCGACCGCGTCGAGGCGAGCCTGCAGGCCGAGCCCGCGGGCACCGACAAGGCCGGTCGTGTCGCCCTCAGTGCCGATGCGCGGGTCGAGGGCCTCTCGCTCGCCGACCCGGCCCTAGCCCGCGCCATCGGCACGCGGGCTT
Organism: Methylobacterium nigriterrae; assembly: GCF_037106235.1. Classification (NCBI taxonomy): domain Bacteria; kingdom Pseudomonadati; phylum Pseudomonadota; class Alphaproteobacteria; order Hyphomicrobiales; family Methylobacteriaceae; genus Methylobacterium; species Methylobacterium nigriterrae. The sequence goes on from NZ_JBAWTG010000017.1 coordinate 34,003, forward strand.
CCCTCACATTCCGGGGCGCGCTCGAGCCCGACAACACGGTCGAGGTCGCGAGCCTCCGGATCGAAGCCCCGAACGCGCAAGCCGCCTATGCCGGCCGCATCGGCCAGAACATCCTGACCGGCAAGCTCGATGCGCGGCTGAGCGATCTCGGCGACTATTCGGATCTCGCCGAGCGCCGGCTCGCCGGCAGCCTCGCGGCGAGCGCGACCCTGACGGGCGATCCGGCCCGCGGGGCGGTCAGCGCGGATGTGGACGTGCAGACGCGGGGCCTCGCTCTCGGAACGCCTGTCCTCGATCGGCTGCTCGGGCCGGCGCCGCGCTTCGCCGGGCGCCTCTCCCGGATCTATGACGGCTACGCGTTTGAGGGCGTCCGCCTGGACGGGGCCGAGATGAGCGCGCGCCTCGACGGCCGCGCCACCGCGCGGCTCGCGGATGCCCGGCTCGACCTCGACCTCAGGGACCTTTCCGCTCTCGACGGGAAGCTGGCGGGCCGCGCTGGCCTGGCCGGTCGCCTCGCCGGGACGCTGGTCCGGCCCGATCTCACGGCGACGCTGACCGCACCCGAGGCTGCGGCGCTCGGGCGCCCCGTGCGCGACCTGCGCCTCGACACGGTGGCGACCGACCTGACGGGGGCGCTCGACGCCACGGTTCGCCTCGGCGGCGAGATCGGAGGCAAGGCCCTGCAGGGCGACCTGCACCTCGCGCGGCCGGCCGCGCGGGGCTGGTCCCTCGACCGCCTCGTCTTCCGGCTCGGCTCCGTCGCGCTCGATGGCCGGGCCGCGATCGAGGCCGCGACGGGCTTGACCGAGGGCGTGCTCACGCTCACGGCGGCCAATCTCGACGACCTCTCGGCGCTTGCCCTGACGCCGCTGGCCGGACGACTTGAGGCCGCGATCACCTTCGGCCGCGGGGGCAGGCGGCAGGACGCAGCGATCCGCGCGAAGGGCACCTCCCTGCGCGCCGGCGAGATCGGGCTCGCAGGGCTCGATGCCGATCTGAAGGGCCAGGACCTCCTCGCCCGCCCGGTCATCGACGGCCGCCTCGAGGCCGATCGCCTCGTCGCGGCGGGCGAGAGCCTCGACACCGTGCGGCTCGCGGCCGTCGGCACGCCGAGCGCCAGCGACGTGACGCTGCGGGCGAAGGCCCGCGGCTTCGATCTCGACGGGGCCGCCCGGATCATCCCCGCCGAGCGCCTGCGCGTCGAGCTCTCCCGCTTCGCCGCCGCGCGCGGCCCCGACCGGCTCGCGCTGGCGCGTCCCGCCGCGATCACGCTCGACCAGGGCACGGCCGTGATCGACGGCTTGAGCATCGCGGCCGGCAACGGACGCCTCGACCTCGCGGGCCAGGTCGGCCCGCGCCTCGACCTGCGGCTCGGCATCCGCGCCCTGCCCCTGTCGCTCGCCCGCATCGCCAGCCCGAGCCTCGCGCTCGGCGGCAGCCTCGATGGCGACGCAGAACTGCACGGCGCGCCCGGTCGACCCGATGGGCGCTACGCCGTCACGGTCGGCCGCCTCGTCACGCCGGAGACCCGCAGAGCCGGCCTCCCCCCGATCGAGGCGCGGGCGAGCGGCACCCTGGCGGATGGCCGAGCCGGCCTCGACGGGCGCGTCACGGCCGGGCGCGGCGTCGAGGCGACCGTGACGGGCTCGATTCCGGTCGAGCCCGGCGGCGCGCTCGCGCTCAAGGCCCGCGGTACGTTCGAGGCGGCGCTTGCCAACGCGCTCCTGAGTGTGGGCGGGCAGCGTGTCACGGGCCGCGTCGTCCTCGATGCCGCGGTCGGCGGCACCCTCGCGGCCCCGCGCGTCGAGGGCGGCGCCACGCTGTCGGCCGGCAGCTTCACTGATCCGGTCCAGGGCATCCGATTCATGAATATCGAGGGACGCGCGAGCGGTCGTGGCGACACGATCGTGCTGGAGCGGCTCACCGCCGCGACCCGCAACGGCGGGACGCTCAGGGCCGAGGGCCGGGTCTCGATCGCGCCGGAAGCGGGGTTTCCCGGCAGTCTGGCGCTCTCCGCCGAGCGGGCGGAGCTGGTCTCGAGTCCGCTGATGAATGCGGTCGCGAGCCTCGATGTCGCGCTCAGCGGGCCGCTCGCACGCACGCCGCGCGTGACGGGGCGCGTCGACGTGGTCTCGATCGACGTCTCCGTCCCCGACCGCCTGCCCGCGACGGTGCAGCCGCTGCCGGGCATCCGCCGGGTCAACACGCCGCCGGAGATCCGCGCGCGGCTGAACCAGGGCGCCGAGCGCAAGGCGCCGGTCGCCGCCATCGGCCGCCGCCGGGGCCGCGCGGCCGCGCCCTTCGACGCGACCCTCGACATCGCGGTTCACGCGCCGAACCGCATCTTCGTGCGCGGGCGCGGCATCGATGCCGAACTCGGCGGCGACCTGACGTTGACCGGCTCCTCGCGCGACCCCAGGGCGACCGGCGCCTTCGAGATGCGCCGCGGGCGCCTCAGCCTCGTGGGACAGCGCCTCGACTTCACCCGCGGCCGCCTCGCCTTCAGGGGCGAGCTGACGGCACCCGACCTCGACTTCGCGGCCGAGACCAAGGCCGCCGAGGTGACGGTCAGGGTTGCCGTGACCGGGCCGGCCTACCAGCCGAACTTCGCTCTCTCGTCCGATCCGAGCCTGCCGCAGGACGAGGTGCTCTCCCGCCTCCTGTTCAAGAAGGCCGCCGGGAAGCTCTCGCCCTTCCAGGCCCTGCAACTCGCGCAAGGGGTGGCGCAGCTCTCGGGCGGCGCAGGTGGCGTCGACGCGTTCGAGCAGGCTCGCAAGGGGCTCGGCCTCGACAGCCTCGACGTCTCGACCGGCGCGAGCGGCGGGCCGGCGGTCGGCGCCTCGCGCTATCTCAGCGACCGCCTCAGCGTCGGCGTGAAGGCGGGCGCGAAGCCGGCCGACACAGCCGCCACCATCGATTACGACGTCACCCGGCGGGTGAAGATCCAGGGCGAGGCCGGCAGTGACGGCCGCACGGCGGTCGGCGTCGGAGCGGAATGGGAATATTGAGGCACGAGCCGAGACAGAGGCCGCTCCCGCGATCGGCGGGAGCGGCCTTGACCGCTGCCGGCGGCAGGAGCCGGCGGGCCGGGCTTACTTGATCAGCGCGAGGAGCGCCTTGCCGGCCGGGGACTTCAGCTCCTTGGCGTCGAGCGTGCCGTCGTTGTCGGGATCGGCCGCCTTGAAGCGCTCGGCCACGGCCGCGAGATATTCCTTCTTGTCGATGGTGCCGTCGTTGTCGGGGTCGGCCTGCTTGACGCCGGCCTTGCTGAGGCGGCCCTTGAGCTCCTTCGCGTCGAGGGTGCCGTCGGCATCCTTCTCGAGGCGGTCGAAGGTCGCGGAGGCGATCGCCTCGACTTCCTTCATGTCGATGGTGCCGTCATTGTCGGTGTCGATCATCTTGACCGCGCCGGCGCCGCTCATCGGCTTGGCGAGGACGGCAGGGGCGGACAGACAGGACAGTGCCAGGGCAAGCGCGGCGAAGCTACTGGAAACACGTAAGGTCATTGCCACTTTCTCCCGATTGAATTGCGAAAACTTCCCTATCCTCGACGTCTCGATTGCGCAAGGGGTCGGAAACGCCTGCTGGCCCTCGCCAAATGGGGATCCGGACAGGAAGCCGCACATGACACGGAAACGTGATGCCGCAACGCAAGAAAGGGGCCGGTCCCCCGGCCCCTTCAGCGCTCCGAAACGTTGCGCTCCCAGCGAATCAGTAGCCGTAGCCGCGGCGCTCGTAGCGGTCGCGGCGGTCGTCGAAACGCTCGCGGCGGTAGAGGCGACGATCATCATCGCGGTCGCGGCGGTATTCCTCGCGGCGGAAGTCGCGCTCGCGCTGGGCGCGGGAGCGCAGGTCGATGCTGGGGCCTCCGGGGCCGACGTCGATGCGCTGTGCGGCGGCTGGGACCACGCTGGCGATGGAGGCGGCGATCACTGCGCCGGCGAGCAGGGTCTTCATGAGAATCTCCCTCGAATGTCGGGGAGCCAACACGGCGCGGCGCCGATCGTTCCCGGAACATTTCATGTACTTCCGGCGCAGACTCCCTCGATTTCCGGGGTTGAATTGTTCCATGCTCCCGCTTTTCACGGCCTAGTTGTGAAAATCCTTGCCGCTCCACTTCTCAAACCGGAAGCCCGCCTGTGCCCGTCTGCCCGCTGACCTTCTATCCGGACCCGCTGCTTCGGCGGCAGGCCGAACCGGTGTGGGCCTTCGACGCGGCCCTGCGCGACCTCGCCGGCGATGTGCGCGACACCCTCGACGCGGCCCGGGCCGCCGGGCTCACGGCCCCGCATATCGGACGGCTCAGCCGGCTCGTGGTGCTGCGGCTGGAGCCGGGCGAGCCGCACGAGGTCCTCGTCAATCCCGAGATCGCCTGGGCCTCGCCCGAGCGGGCCGCCGGGACCGAGGGTAGCGTGCTGATGCCGGGCATCCACGAGAGCGTCGAGCGGGCCCGCGCCGTCCGGGTCCGCTACCGCGACCTCGACGGAGCCGAGCGGGAGACCGAGGCCGAGGGATTCCGCGCCGCCTGCCTGCAGCACGAGATCGACCAGCTCGACGGGATCTTCTGGCTCGAGCGCCTGTCGCGCCTTCGGCGGGAGCGGGCGCTGAAGCGCTTCGCCAAGCTCGGGCGCAGCCCGGCACGGTGAGGAAGCTCGGGCGCAGCCCGGCGCGCTGAAGGCCGATGGCGGCGGTGCGGCGGGCGGTGTAGCCTGAAGGCCATGCGCATCTCCGCCCCGGCGCTCCTCCTCTGCCTCGCGGCCGCCCCGGTGCGCGCTCAGGCGCCGGCCCCGAAGCCCGCCGCCAAGGCGCTTCCGCCGCCCGCCGCCGCCCCGGCGCCGGTGGTCGGCTGCCCGTCGCTCGCGAACCTGCGCCTCCTCCTGCGGCAGGCGCGGGGGGATGCCGGGGCGGCGGCCGCGCGCCTCGCCGACGAGCGGGCGGACCATCTCGGCTGCGCGCTGGTCGCCCGCGACCGGGTGGAGGGGCTCGCCGACCACGTCACGCTCGACGGCGAGACCTACGATTGCCTCGGCCTGCAGGGGACGGCGATCTGCCAGTGGACGCTCGCCGGGGCGGTCAGGCCGGCCGGGCCGGCGAAGGCCGCCGCGAATCCGCCCCGGCCCGCGGAGAAGCCGCGCCGCTGAGGCCGCCGGCCCGCGGCATCGCGTCGAGGCCCCGGCCGCACCTCGGATCGCGTAGGATCGGAATCCGACATCCCGGAGCCCGCCCGCATGACGAAGCGCCCGACGACTCGAATCGCGCCCCCGGCCAGGGCCGCCTTCTTGACCTTGGCCCGGGCCGCCCTTGCGGGCGTGGGCCTGCTCGCCGTCCTGCCGGGCGCCGTGCCGGCCGCCCCGGCCGAGGGGCCGGAGCCCGGCGTGGTCGCCTGCGACTCGCTGGTCGGCCTGCGCCAGCTGATGGCGCGCGCCGGCGAGGACCGCGCCGCCGTGCCGGTCCACCTCGCCGGGGCGCCGGGCTGCCGCACGGTGCCGCGGGCGCGGCTCGGGGCCGTCGAGCGCCGCGCCATGGTCGGCGGCGCGCCCTACGAGTGCCTGACGGCGGAGGGCGCCTGCCTGTGGGTGCTGCCGTGACGGGGCCGGATCCGCGGACCCGGGCCCCGCGGCGGGCCGGGCTCGGCCGCTCGACGCCTCGCGGGCGCGAGCCGGGTACCGTCCGGACGGACGGCCCCACCCGCACGCCCCGGATCCTCACGTCGTGGACAACGCCTGCAACCACCTGATCCGCAAGCGGAGACGGGACGTCCGCCGCGATGGCGAATCAAGTATGTTCCTGATATATTCTATATTCGCCCTGTGCAGACGTTCACTTTGTCCGCGCCGAGCAGGCGAGGACGAATGGCCAAGCTCCGGAAACGCGGTACTCTCGCCGCGTAACGGCTCAATGAGCGGGCGTGAGGTCGGAGATTCAGATGATGCGCGTCGCTGTAGTTGAGGTCGGCTCGGGTCTGCATCCTGAAGAGGTGGTCGTGTCAGTCTTGACCCGTGACGGGGAAGCTAAGCTCGCTGTTGACAAGGAGGCTATTCATGGGAAAACTCTCCGGGTCGGTTATCCGATTGGCCGGGAGGGGGATTTCTACCTCATCGAATTGCCGCGAGAGAGTTTCCAGGGCACGTGGCGCGTCTGGGTGTCGAAGGATCATCTCACGCATGTTGAGGAGAAGTCGACGGTGTATGCTTGATCCTCACTGATCGTGAAATAAGGCACTCCTTGAGCAGCGGCTTGATCTCGATCACGCCGCCCCGGAAAAAGAAGCGTATTCCCCGACGAGCGTCGACCTGACACTTGCCTCCGCGATCCGGATCTACCGGAAGCCGACTTTCGGCCTGGACTCCGCGATCGATCCCGGCATCCCGGGGTTCGATGTCACGAGCGTGATCAAGAGCCTTTCGGATGAGATCCAGATCGATCCGGAGAAAGGCTACATCCTCGAGGGAAAATCCCTCATCCTGGCTTGGACGCGCGAACGTGTTCAGTTGCACGAGCACGGGCGCGTCGCCGGGCGCGTGGAAGGCAAGAGCTCGCTCGCGAGACTGGGACTCGCGGTCCACGTGACCGCGCCCACGATCCATTGCGGCTTCAAGGCGCCGTCCATCCAATTGGAGATCATCAATCACGGGCCCCTGCCGATCAGGCTCAAGGCCGGCATGAGGATATGCCAGCTCATCTTCGAGCAGACGCTGGGAATGCCGGAAAGCGCCTATCAGGGCCAGTTTGCCCAGCAGGGACCCGTGGTCGCCTGAACGTCCCCGCCCCGCCGCAGGTCACCGCCTCGGCGGGACCGCCCGCCCGGCGCCGGCCTCGCGCCTGCCTGCACGGCGGGCCGGCATGATCCGGCGAGGCCGGGCCCCGGGATGCCATGCGGATCCGGGCCCGACGGCGTTCCGCCCGGCCCGCCGGGCGTCCTGGCGCGTCGTGGAGCGGCCCTAAACCGGGCGGAGGCCGGCGAAATCGCGCCGCCGGCCGCCCGGGCGCTTCGCCGCGGAGGAAACCGCCCTATGTCCGTGCAACCGGGTCCGGCCGTGCCGGGGCCGCCTCGGACAACCCATGAAGGAATCCGCGATGCGCGATACCGCCCGAACGAGCCGCCGGTCCCTGTCCTCCTGGTTCGCGCCGGGCCTTCTCGGCCTCGGCCTCGTCCTGGCGGCCATGGGCGCGGGTGACGGCGCGCGGGCGCAGGAGCCGCCGATCAAGAGCGCGCAGGATGCCGCTTGCCGCAACGAGGCACGCGGCCGCGTCTTCGCCACTCCGGATCCGCGCGGCCTCGGGCCCCACGCGATCGGCCGGCAGATCTACATGGCCTGCATGCAGCGCGCCGCCCATCACGGCCGCAAGGCCACCCGCCGCCGCCGGCACCGCTGAGGGGAGCGCAGGAATCGCGGGTGGCTCGGCATTCGGGCCCGCGACGCGCCACCTTCCTGCTCAGGCTCGCGGCGCGGCGACGAGCGCGAAGGCGGCGCCCTGCGGGTCGCGGCCCTGCAGGATCCAACTGCCGCCCGGGACCTGATGGGGCTCCATCAGGACCGTGCCGCCGGCCTCGCGCACGCGCGCGGCGGCCGCCTCGATCTCCACGACGTTGATGTAGAACTGCCAGGACGGGGTCGGCTGGGACGGGAACTTGTTCATCATGCCGCCGACCGGCACGCCGCCGGCCGCGAAGAGCTGGTAGGTGCCCATCGGGCCCAGGTCGATCGATTCGGCCTTGGTCCAGCCGAAGCGCTCCGCGTAGAAGGCGAAGGCGGCGGGCCAGTCCGCCGCGTAGAGCTCGTGCCAGCCCACATGGCCGGGCGTGCCGGCCGGCACCGGGGCCGGCACCTCGCCCCGGGGCGTGAACAGGGTGAAGAGCGCCCCCTGCGGGTCGGTGACGACGGCGAAGCGCCCGATCCCCGGGATGTCGGCGGGCGCCCGGTGTACGGCGCCGCCGGCCCGGGCCACGGCCTCAGCCTCGGCATCGACGTCCGCGGTGCCGATGTAGCCGACCCAGACCGGCGGCAGGCCACCGGCGCGGGCGTCCTCGGGGAGCGGCATCAGGCCCGCGACCCGGGCCTCGCCCGCGCGCATCACCCGGTAGGGCCGGCCGGGGCCGCCCGCCTCCTCCGCCTCCCAGCCGACCACGGCGCGGTAGAAGGCTTCCGCCGCCGCCACGTCCGTCGTCATCAGCTCGTACCAGACGAAGCCCTTCGCTACCTCGGCCATCGCTCTCGCTCCTCTTCGGGTCCGTTGTCGTGCGGGAATCGGGTCCGCGTCATCGCGACGACCGCGATTCAGCCCTCATCATAGGCCCGCTGCAGGGCGGCCAGGTCGAGCTTGACCATGCCGAGCATCGCCTCGGTCATGCGCCGCACCCGCGCCGGCTCGCCCGCCCTCATCGGCGCCAAGCGGCGGGCCGGGCAGGAGCGAGACGTAGAAGCGGGCTACCTCCTCGGCCGCGCCGTCGAACCGGATTCAAGGGGCTACGGAGCCGGTGGCGGACGGGGTGACCCCGCGGCTCCCGGCTCAGGCGGCGGGCGGAACGGCCGCGGGATCCATCCACATCACCTCCCAGACATGCCCGTCCGGGTCCTCGAAGCTGCGGCCGTACATGAGGCCGTGGTCCTGCACCGGCCCCGGATCCGCGGTTCCGCCGGCGCCCGCGGCCCGCGCCACCATGTCGTCGACCTCCTGCCGGCTCTCGGCCGAGATGCAGATCAGAACCTGGCTCGTGCGGTGGGCGTCGGCGATCTCCTTGACGGTGAAGTCGCGGTAGCGCGCATGGGTCAGCAGCATCGCGTGGATCGTGTCGGAGAAGACGAGGCAGGCGGCGGTCTCGTTCGAGAAATGCGGGTTCCTGCGGGCGCCGACGGCCTCGTAGAAGGCGGTCGACCGGGGCAGGTCGGTCACGGGCAGGTTGACGAAGATCAGCTTGGTCATCGGGCTCCCCTCGCGATCCGCTCACGGCCGCGTTTGCCCAACCTGCCGGCCCATGTTACAAAAAGCAACCATGAAGTTAGAAAAAATAACTGAAGCCGAGACGCCGTTGCGCCGCCGCTACGACGACGCCTGCGGGGCGGCGCACGCCCTCGACCTCGTCGGCGAGCGCTGGGCGCTGCTCGTGATGCGCGAGCTGCTGCTCGGGCCGAAGCGCTTCGGCGACTTGCGGGCGGATCTGCCGGGCATCAGCGCCAACGTGCTGACGCAGCGCCTCGCGGGGCTGGAGGCTGCGGGCGTGCTGGTGCGGCGCCGGCTGCCGCCGCCCGCCTCCGCGCAGGTCTACGCGCTGACGCCGTGGGGCTACGAGAGCGAGCCGATCTTCCAGGCGCTCGGCCGCTGGGCGGCGCGCTCGCCCCTGCACGACCCGAGCCGGCCGCTCAGCGCGACCTCGCTGTTCCTGTCGTTCACGACGATGATCGACCCGGGCCGCGCCGCGGGCCTGATCGCCCGGATCGGCTTCCGGATCGGGGGCGAGGGCTTCGTGGCGGAGCTGGCCGAGGAGCGGATCGCGGTGGCGCGGGGCGAGCCCGCGGGGGCCGACCTGATCCTGTCGGGCACGGCGCCCGCGATCGCTGCGGCGGTCTATGGCGGCCAGCCGCTCGACGTCCTCGCGGCCACGGGCGCCCTCGCGATCGAGGGGGACCGGGCGCTCGCCCGGCGTTTCGTGACGCTGTTCCCCCTGCCGCCGAAGGCCGGGTGAGGCCGGCCGGAGGCGCGCGTCGCCTCTGCCGCGCCCGGATGGAGACGCCGGGCCCGAGGGGCAGGGAGAACGGTGCCGATCAGGCGGTGAGCGGTGCGCCGATCCGGGCGCGCAGCTGCAGGCGCAGGTTCTCGTTGGCGGTCGTGTCGGCGTCGAGCGCCGACATCAGGCGCAGGAGCTGGCTGATCGGGGTCGCCCGGTTCTGGACGGCCTCCGAGATCTGCTGCTGGAGGGATTTCGGTTCGGTCTTGAGCGTCGACTGGGCCGGCTGGGGCATGATCCGCGCGTGTCCTGGCAGGGCGTCCCGGGGGATTAAAAGGTTTCCGCGCGGCTCGCTACGCTGTTCGGACGCGCCGCGCCAGCCATTTCCGCGCGGATTGGTAGCCGGCCCATTACCGGCGACGCATGGCGGCCACACCGCCTCTGGATCCCGGGGATATCCGCCGGCCGGGCCGATTCTCCGCTTGCCGCCCGTCCCTCGCCGCCCGCCGCTCGGGCGTCCCGTCAGGCCCCCCTCGGGTGGCCTCGCCCGAGCGGAGAGCCGTCGAACCCGTCGAGGAGGTCCTGAGGGTCGCGGTAGATCGCGATGCAGCCCGCCGCCGATAGGTCGGCCTCGGGAAAGCCGCCGCAGAGCACGCCGATCGTGGGCAGTCCCGCCTTGGCGGCGGCCTCGGCGTCGTAGGGCGTGTCGCCCACCGCCAGGATCGTGCGGGCATGCTTCGGCCTGAGCTTCGCGAGGGCCGCCTCGAAGATGTCCGGATGCGGCTTCGAGCGGTCGGCATCGTCCGCGCTCGTGGCCACGTCGACGAGATCCCGGATGCCCAGGATCTCCTGGTAATGCGCAACCTCCGACGCCTTGCCCGAGGAGGCGAGCGCGATGGCGTGCCCCTCCCCCCGGATCCGCTCGAACAGGGCGCGCACGCCCGGGAAGGGCCTCACACCGGGCAGGTAGTCGCGCCGGAACAGGTCCGAGCGGTAGGCCTCGATCGTCTTGCCCTCGCGCGCGACGCGCTCGGCCGGCAGGAAGACCGGCATCAGCTGGTCGCCGCCCTTGCCGATCTGGCGGCGCACGGCCGCCTCCTCGACGGCGACGCCGAAATGCCGGAAGGCCGCGACCCAGGCCCGGGCGTGGAGATCCACGCTGTCGAGGAGCGTGCCGTCGATGTCGAAGATCACGGCCTTCATGGGCCCTCCGCCCGCGCTCAGCGGGGGAACAGGTGAAGCCCGTCGTCGGGCAGGAGGTTGCGGGCGGGGCCGCCGGTCTGCTGGCCGCGGCCCTGCTGGTAATATTGCAGCTCGGGCCGGTGGTCGTTGTCGCCGCCCGAATCGTACTCCCAGGGCTGGTTCCAGGGTGCGCGCCCGCCGACCGTGATCGGCACCTTCGGGCCGAGGAGGCCGGGCGCCGGGTAGCCATAGGGGGAGCCGGCCCGGGCGGAGGCGGGCAGGAGCGCCGCGGCTGCGACGAGAAGGGCGAGCGGTCCGGGGCGCATGGGCTGCCTCGCTGGAGGGTTCAGGGCCGGGGCATCCGGCGGTGAAGCTTTGCCACACAACCCCGAACCGCGCCGCTCCGTTCCGGGCAGAGCCCGGAAACGGGAAGGGCCCGCCCCGTCGCCGGGGGCGGGCCCTTCCCGCCTCACCTCTCGCGAGGGAGCGCCGTTCAGTGCAGCGCCGCGCCGCGGGCCGTGGTGCGGGGCGCCTTCTTGCCGGCCGTGATCTCCGCGACCGCGGCGGCCTCGGCCTTCGTGGCCTTCGCGCCGGCCTTGGCAGGCTTCTCGGCCTTGGCGGCCGGCTTGGCGGCAGGCTTGGCAGCCGACTTTGCAACCGACTTGGCGGCGGGCTTGGCCGCCGGAGCCTTCGCAGCCGGAACCTTCGCAGCCGGAACCTTGGCCGCCCGCGCCGGCGCGGCCTCGGCCGTCACCGCCTCGGTTCTCACCGAATCGGACCTGGCGTACTCGGTCCGGGCGAACTCGGCCTCCGCCTGCAGCCAGTGCGCCTCGGCCCGGCCGAGGACCCGGCCCTCGCCTTCCCAGATGTAGTAGGCGCGCTCGCGCACCTGCTGTTCGATGGATTTCATGCACATCCTCCTGATCCGTCCTGCGCCCGACGATGGGAGGGTGTGGTTAACGACCCGTTAAAGGCAGTTGTAGGGCTGTAGCAGCCTCATCTCCCGCGTGTATTACGCGCGCGTCAGCCGCGCAGGGCCCCGCGCGAGGGCCTCAGACCTTGCTCAGGCGGCGCGCATTCGCCCGCACCTTGCGGCGATAGCCCGCCACCACCCGGGCGGTGGAGCCGCCAGACGCCACGAGGAGCGCGGCCTCGCCCGCCGCCGTGATCTTCTCGCTCACCATCCGGTGCGCCTCGGCCTGGGCGGCGGTGCCGCCCGCCGAGAGCATCATCAGCCGCATGCCGATCACCTGCTGGGACTCGAGCGCCAGCATCGTGGCGTCGACGCCGAGCTTCCACCATGTACCGAACATTCAGCCGCTCCTTGGGCGCCCCGCCGGGACGAGGATCTGGGGGCGAGGGTCTGCGTCAAGCTACGCGCCGGCCCCGGGGTTCCCGGGGGGCGGCGCCAAGCCGGCGCCATGCCGGCGCCCGAGCGGGCCGCGCCGACGGCGGCCCGCTTCTGTCACGGGCGCCGCCGGATGTCTCCCGGCAGCCGGGATCCGCGTTGCCGCACCGGCCCTCAGTCGAAGCTCCGGCCCTTGGCGGCCGAGCCGCCGAGGCTGATCTTCTTCGCGCCGGAGCCGCCGAGGCTGATCTTCTTCGGGGCGCCCGCGGCCGCGGCGGGCTCGGGGGCGGCCTTGGGCGGCGGGAGGCGCGACTGGCCGTGGATCACGGAACCGATCTCTCCGGCGGCCCGGACGAGGTCGTCCCGCTCGCAGGCGCGCGCCACGGTGAGGCCGAGCTGGTGCATGTGACTCTTGCCGTAGAGATAGGCGGCGAGCTTCGCCCGTGTCAGCGGCGGGATCCGGGCGAGGATCTCGGGCAGGTCGTAGGCGTCGGCGCGGTAGACCTCGCCCAGGAGGTCGAGGGAGACCGGGCAGTCCGGGTCGGGCGTGGCGCCGCTGGTCGGATGAGCTTGCGTCATGGATCACCTCGGGTGCTGGGTTCGGACGAGGGGCCGGAGATGGAGGCGAGGCTGCCGGGCCGCGGGCCGGTCTCCGGCGCGGCCGGCTCGACGCCAATCGCGCCGGTCCGCGCCGGTTCCGGTCCGAGGCAGCCGGTGCAGATGGAGGCGATGGCGATGCGCGCGCGGGACGCCGCCCGCTGCCAGACGGCCTCGCGGGCCGCCCGCGCCCGCGCGGCGGCCTCCGCGTCCGACAGGGAGCCCCCGGCGGCGCCGAGCGCCTCGGCGCCCTGCGGCCGGATGCGCAGGAACAGCGGCTCGGCCGCCTGCGCGCCGCCTTGCGGTGCGTGCAGCACCCCCGGCCCGGCCTCCTGCGCGGGGGCCGGGCCGACGATCGCCGCGGCGAGAAGGCCGAGGCAGCCGCCGAGGCGCAGGCGGGTCGTCATGCCTCGAATCCCCTGTCGTCGGATGCGGCGTCGTGCGGTCGGGCAGGATCGGGGCCTCATGGTTAATCGCGGCTTAATGCGCGCATCCCCCGTCTAGGCGAGTCGCGGCCGGATCGGAAGCGCCCGGCCCCGCACGCCGGGAACCGAACCGGGACGGCGCCGGTTCGACGCACGGGGTTGCTCTGCGGGCGATCCTGGCTAAGCTTGCGTCCGCGCCGGCATCCCGGGGCCGATTCGGCCGGGACGCCTTCCCGAGGGACAGGGACCGCGCGCGACGGCACCGCGCGGTGCCCCCGGGCCTCGACCCACGGCGTCGAACCCACCCCGCTGGATGAACCCGATCGCCAGGCCGCCGGGAGCTCGAGAGCGCGGCCACCATCGGACGGACGCTTCGCCCGCCTGCCAGCGGCGGGCAGGCCGTCGCCCCGCAAGCATCCCGCGGGCGGCCCCGGCCGCCCCGTCTCGCCCGACCCCTCTCGCAAGGAGCTGCCATGCAGCGTCACGAACGCCGCCTGCTGGGCAAGGCCGCGATCTCGATCGAAGGCCGCATCTCGATCAAGCAGAGCCCGGACCGTGCCTGGCCGCGCGATCACGCGCGGCTGCGCATCCTCGAACGCGCCGGCAGCCTGCAATGGGTCGGCACCCAGGCCGGACCGCATATCGGCGGCACCTTCGCGGTCTGGCAGATCACCGAGCGCGGCCGCGCCCGGCTGGAGGATCTGAACCCGCCCGAGGGCGATCGTTAACGGCGCGTTAACCCTGCGGGACCAGGCTCCGTCCCAGGCATTCGGAGGGCTGTTCCATGACGATCTCCATGATGGTCTCGACGACGACCCCCGCCGTCGCCGAGGCGCTCAGCGACGGCCTCGTCGCGGCCTCCGTCGTGGCCGCCCTGGGACTGGCCGGCTGGACCGTCGGGGCGCGCCGGGCGCCCGCCCCGGTGCCGGCCCGCATCCGCGCCGCGCGGCGCTGAGGAGCCTGACGGCCCCGGACCGCGCGGGAGGCTCCTGCGTTCGGGCCGACACGGTTCACGCATCGCGACCCGCGCCAGCCCCACGAGCGCCGCGCTCCCTCTCCCGTGCGGGAGAGGGTTGGGGTTACGGGTGCGACCTCTCCGGACACGGCGAACCCCTCACCGGTCCGCGTCCCGCGGACTCGACCTTTCCCGCACGGGAGAGGTGGGGCGGCGCGCTGACTCCGCCGGCAATACGAGGACGTCGGTACAGGGCTCGATGGTTCGCAAGGCCGGGCGCGGGTCCCCTCTCCCGTGCGGGAGAGGGACAGGGTGAGGGATGCGACCTCTCCGGACCCGGCGCACCCCTCACCCGGTCGGCTTTCGCCGACTCGGCCTCTCCCGCACGGGAGAGGCGGGCGCGTCGGGTGTCGGCCCGGGATCCCCGCTCAGCGAGGCGCGTCCGCGCGCTCCGAGGCGGCGGCCGCCTCCTGCGCCCGCCCGAGCCAGAGGCTGTTCACGAGCCAGGCCAGCGACAGCGGCACCGCCGTCAGGGCGACGGCTTCCGCCCCGAAGCCGAGCGCCGCGATGCCCGTGTAGGACCACGCCCCGACCTGGTCGCCGAGCCGGTAGACCACCGTGTCGATGAAGCTCTTGGCCTTGTAGCGGTCCTCGCGCGGGACCACCGTGAACAGCACCTCGCGGATCGGCCGCGCCACCGCGAAGTTGCCGGCCCGCCGGAACACCTGGAAGGCGACGATGGCCGTGATCGTCGGCGCGAGGGCGAGCGCCGCGAAGCCGAGCACGCTCGCCGCGGGCAGCAGCGCCAGCGTCCGGCCGACCCCGAGGCGCGCCACGATGCGTCCCGTGAGCAGGAGCTGCACCCCGAGCGTCAGCACGTTCACGAGGAGGTCGACCTGGGCGAAGAAGGCGGTCTGCGCGCCCCGGTCGGGGAAGCTGCGCTTGGCGATGCCGGCCTGCTCGAAATACAGGAAGGTCGCGGTCACCGAGAACAGGAGCAGGAACAGCCCGATATTGAGGAGATAGGGCGAGGCGAGCGTGCGGGTGAGGCCCGCGAGCGCGCTGCCCCCGATCGTCGCGCCGGCCGCGCTCGCCTGAGGGACCTGGTGCAGCTGCCGCGACAGGCGCGCGAGCCCCCGCATGCTGAACACCGCCGCCTCGAGCAGCACGACGGCGCAGACGAGGAGCGCCCAGGTCGGCACCGAGCGGGCGAGGAGCGCGGTGGTGGCCGAGCCCGCGATGGCGCCGAGCGTGGCCCCCGCCGCGATGAAGCCGAACAGCCGCTTGCCCTGCTCGGTCGAGAACACGTCGACGATCGTCGCCCAGAAGATCGAGACCACGAACAGGTTGAAGATCGACAGCCAGACGAAGAAGACCCGCCCGATCCAAAGGTCGGCCTCCGGCGGCGCGAGGTAGAGCGCGAGCGAGAAGAGCAGGATGTTGAGGGCGAAGAACCGGTAGGTCAGCGGCACGAAGCGCGCCCGCGGCAGCGTCTTCACCAGCCAGCCGAACGGCAGGTTGAGGGCGAGCATGCCGAGAAGCGTCGCGGTGAACAGCCAGGGCAGGTTCTCGATCCCGCCGGCCACCCCCATCTGGTCGCGGATCGGCCGCAGCACGTAGTAGGCGGCGAGGATCGAGAAGATGTAGGCCCAGGACCAGGCCAGCGCCGGCCCCTCCCCCGCGCGCATGCCGACGAGCCGCGCCAGGGCGTTCGGGGCGGGAGCGGATCCGGTGCCGGTCATGCGGCTGCGTGGGCGCCGGCGCCGGCCCTGCACCGTCTCGTATTGGCCGGTCCGGCCGAGGCCGGCACCGCTCCCGGCTCAGGCCGGGGTCCCCTCTCCCGTGCGGGAGAGGGACAGGGTGAGGGGTGCGACATCTCCGGAAAGGTCGCACCCCTCACCCGGTCCGCTCTCGCGGTCGTGGCCTCTCCCGCACGGGAGAGGCGGGCGCGTCGCGGACCCGTCACCGGTCGAGGCCGAGCTTCGCCCGGAGCTCAGGGGCCGGCAGGTCGTGGCCGAAGCCGGGCGAGCCCATCGCGAACCTGTCCGCGTCGCGGATCGGGCCGACCACCACGGGGTCGAAGCCCGCGTCGCTCACGAGGCGCTTCACCGTGTCGAGGGCGCCCGCATCGTCGCCCGCGATCGGGATCGCCATGCGGGGCGCCGGCCGGTTCGCGTTCGTGGCGAAGACCCGGTAGTTCGCCGCGCTGAAGGCCCGCACGAGGTGCGCGCCCGGCCAGTACTTCGCGCTCGTCGCCCCGATGCCGTTGGCCTTGACCTCGGCATAGACCGCGCCGTCGCGGGCCTCGGTGGCGTTGCCGGCGTCGATCACGACCCGGCCCTTGAGGGACTCGGCGTAGTCCCGGCTGAGCTGCGGATAGGCCCCGTAGGGAACGGCGATCAGGACCGCCTCGCCGAACCGGATCGCCTCGGCCGGCGTGCCGGCCCGGGCGTTGGCGCCGAGGCTCTCGACGAGTCCCCGCAGCTCCTCGGGATGGCGGGAGGAGAACATCACCGCGTGCCCGGCCTTCACCCAGAGGCCCCCGATGGTGCCGCCGATATGGCCGGCCCCGATGATGCCGATGCGGATGGACCTCGCCTCCTCGGCGCGGGCGGGGCCGGCCAGGGCCGCGGCGGCGAGGCCGAGCGCCAGGGCGGCGCGGCGGGTGGGGCGGCGGTTGGGGCAATCAGAGCGCATCGATCAGGGCCTCCATCCTGGCGCGGGCGGCTTCGTCCGGCAGCCGCCCGCGGGCGGCGCCGAGATTGTCCTCGACGTAGGAGGCCTTGGCCATGCCGGGGATCGGGCAGGTCACGGCGGGGTTCGCCAAGACGTATTTCAGGAAGAACTGGGGCCAGCTCGCGCAGTCGAACTCGGCCGCCCAGGGCGGCAGCTCGCGCCCCTGCACGGCCTTGAACAGGCGGTCGCGCCCGAATGGCACGTTGACCATCACGGCCATGCCGCGCTCGGCTGCCAGCGGCAGCACGCGCTCGGCCGCGGCCCGGTTGTCGATCGCGTAGTTCACCTGGATGAAGTCGAGGGGCTCGCGGCGCATCACCGGCTCGAGCTCGCCGAACTGCCCGTCCCGCCAGACCGTGACGCCGACGTAGCGGATGCGGCCCTGGCCCTTGAGGTCGCGCAGCGTGGCGAGGTTCGTCCCCGTGTCGATCAGGTTGTGCACGGCCACGAGGTCGATCCGGTCCGTGCGCAGGCGCTCGAAGGAGCGCGCGATCTGCGCCGCGCCCGCCTCGCGGCCGGGCTCGCTGACCTTGCTGGCCAGGAACACCCGCTCGCGCAGGCCCCCCTGCAGGATCTCCCCCAGCACGTCCTCGGCGGTGCCGTAGCTCGGGGCCGTGTCGATGACGCGGCCGCCGAGCGCCACGAAGCGCTCGACCGCCTCCTTGAGGGGGGCGATCTTCTCGGGCGTCGGCTCGACCTCGTACCGGCGCGAGGTGCCGATGCCGATCGCGGGCAACGCTTCGCCCGAGGACGGGATCGGCCGCCGGATCAGCGCCGCGCCCTCGGCCGCCCGCGTCTCCGCGGTCCGTGTCTCGGAAAATCCTGCGCCCGGCGCCAGGGGCAGCAGCGCGGCCCCGGCCAGGACGGAGCGTCGGGACGGGAGCATGGCGGGCCTCCTCGCGCGTGTCGGCCCGCCCTCAGCTAGGGCGCGGCCGGCGGTTTGGAGGCTCGGGCGGCCCGGGAAATTCGTTGCCGATCGTTTCCGGGCGCGCGCCCCGGCACGGAAGCGGACCCGGTCAGTCTTCCTCGGGCGGATCCTCGAACGCCGCGCCCTCGGTGTCCGGGGCGATGCGGAAGCGGTACTCGTCGATGGCGAGGAACGCCCGGTGGGCGGCCTGCGGGTCGATGCCGTCGCGTACCACCAGGGTGTTGAAGTCGATGAAGAGCCGGGCGATGCGCTGCTCCTCGGGCAGGGCGTGCAGCGCCGAGGAGCTGGCGCCGGCGCTCATCATGAAGCGCCTGGCGTGCCCCTCCGGATCGGGATGGGGCAGGATCGCGACCTGTCCGGCGGTGTCCGGGCGCAGGTCCGCCCAGCGGGCCGGCGTCCAGGCGATGATGGCCTCGAGCTGCTTCATGGCGCCACTCGTGCGCGAATGGCGGGCGCGGCGCAAGGTGCCGGGCGCGCGCTCAGCCGCCCATCGCCCTCGGCCGGAGCGCGACCACGTTGGCGGCCGCTTGGGCCGCCGCGGCGGGCTCGGGGCCGGCCTCGGCGGCTTCGCCGCGGCCGCCCCCGAAGGCGATCCAGCGCATCGCGCGCGCGCTGCCGTACCGGGCGAGACGCCGCTCGATCCGTCGCGCCATCCAGAGCGGGTATTTGCAGAGCGGATATGTGACGGCCGTCCGCTTGTCGAACCTCTGCATCCTCGCCCCCCGGCACTGTCACGCCCGCTCCGCGCCGCCCCCGCTCGCGGCGGTGCGCGCGCGGGGGCGGCACGCCGAGTGAGCCGCGATGCGCCGGGCGGCGCATCCCCCAAACGGATGATCCCGATGACGGCGATCGCCCCGGCGGCCCGGGAGCGGCCGGGCATCCCTTCGGGACGCCCTCAGGGATGGTCCTCAGGGATCGTTCTCAGGGATCGTTCTCAGGGATCGTTCTCAGGGATTCTTGGGCCGCTCCCGGCCCTGCCCCTCGCGGCCCGGCGGGCGGGTCGCTGCGTAGGGCGTCGACGGACGGGACGGTTCCTGCGCGCCCTCGACTCCTGCCTCCTGCACGAGCTGCTTCTTGGCGCAGATGGCGCGCGCGGTGATCGGGCGGGGCGCGGCGCCGATCGCCAGGCAGTAGATGCTGGTCTCGTCCATGCCGGGCCGGTCGCCGGCGCTGCAGGTGCCGCTCACCGCGAACTCATCCTCCGCGCAGGTGGCGACGCAGCGCCCGCCCTCGCCGCAGCTCGCGGCCTGGATCCGCAGACCCGCCACCGCGGCGGACTTGCCCTCAGGCCCGGTCGGACCGGCGGGGCCGGGCGGCCCCATCGCGCCCGCGGGTCCCGGCGCGCCGGCCGGTCCCGCCTCGCCGCGGTCGCCCTTGATGCCCGGCTCGCCCTTGGCACCCTGCTCTCCCTTGGCACCCTGCTCGCCCTTGGCGCCATGCTCTCCCTTGGCGCCCTGTGGTCCCTCGGGGCCCTGCGGCCCGGCCGCGCCCTGGGGTCCGCGCGGGCCCACCTGCGGGGCGGGCTGCGCGGCTGGCTGCGCCGGTGCCGCGGCGGCGGCCCGGGCCGGGAGCGCGGCGGTCGCGGCAGGCGCGGCCGTCGCCATCCCTTCCGGCCCGCGCTGGCCGCAGAAGCCGATCACGGCCTGGCGGCTCTCGCTGCCGGACTTCACCGTCACGATGCAGCTCGCCGGGTGGTAGACGAGGCGGAACAGGAAGCGGCCGTCCTTGTCGGCGACGATCTGGTTCTTCTCGTCGAGGGTGACGGTCGCCGCGTGGGCCGGACCGACGCGCCCGCTCACCCGCAACTCGCCGCCCGTGATCATCGCCTGATCGATCAGGAGTTCCGCCTGCGCGGGCGCGCAGAACAGCAGCATCAGAGCGAGGAGCGAGGCGAGGATCGGCATCTGCGGGCTCGTGATGACCGGGTTGAACTACTTGGTACTCAAAGAATACTTGCCTCTGCTTCCAGCGTCCATGAAGGGTGCGAATTCATACGGACGGCGCGGGCCGGGCAGCCGGACCCTCCGCCCGGGCCGGTCGCGGCAGCGCGTCGCGGTTGGGCCTATTGCAGCCCGTTGGTGATCAGCCAGCCGAGCCAGAGCAGGATGGTGATGGCCACGAGGTTGAGGAAGAGGCCCGCCGCGAGCGGCCCCTGCGTCCGCGCGAGGCCCTTCCACCAGCCGAGAGCGTCGCCGTGAAGGTGTCCGGCGGGCTGACGGTGAAGCAGTTTCCAGGTCATGAGCGTCCCCATTCAGGCGGGGAATATCACTGAATTCATAGCACATCGCGCCGTGGCCCGGCGAGATTTTTCGGGATTCCGCGCAGACTCAAGCCGGAAGACAGAAGCATCGCAAGGCTTTATTGCCAAGCCTTAGGATTGATTTACGGATTTAACGATGCGTATTGACGAATACACAAGATCTCTCGGTCAATGCTCCAGCGGCACTTCAGGCGCTCGATCCGGTGCGTCGTGGGCGCTGAGCTCGCGCGGGCTGAGGCCGAGCACCGCGCCCACCGTCTCGATCACCCGGGGGTCGATCGCCTCCGTGCCGCTCTCGATGGCGCGGATCCGGGCCGGCGCGACGCCCGAGAGCCTTGCCAGGGTGTCGACGCTGTAGGCGCAGCTCAGGCGGCGCGCCTGGAACCGGGTCGCGAGGTTGCGGGCGAGGCGGCCGGCGGGGTCGGTGGCATCCGTCATGGGCGCCGGTACGAGACCATACGCTCGGAAGTTTCAGGGTGCGGGTGAACGCGAGCGGACCGGCGGGCGGCCGTTCACCGGCTCGCCGCTGGCGATGTGGTTGAGGGTGGAGGCGCCGCGGGGCTGCAGGCCCGCGCCGCCGACGCGACCGCGCACGCAACATTCGACGGAATACGCCTGCAACGCAGCGTTGCGATGGATACGGCAACGCTTCGGTCCGGAGCGCGGGGGCGGCGACGTTCCCGGTCCCTCTCCATCGAACACGAGCGCACATCATGGCTCCGCGCGCCACCACCCTCGCCCTCTCGGCCGCCCTCCTGGCCGCCGGCCTCGCCACCGCGCACGGCGCGCTGACGCGCCCGCAGGACCGGACCGCCGGCACCCTGACCTGCGTCACCCGGAAGGCCGGCCTCGTCTTCGGCCTGACGCCCGTGGCCGAGTGCCTGTTCGTGTCCGAGCGCGGCGACTTCCAGCAGAGCTACGCGGCCCTGTTCTCGGCCGGCCGGGGGCGCGGCGCCGCCGGCGTCGAGACGGTGCGCTGGCGCGTCCTCACCCGGGGCGGGGCGAGCGAGGCCGGGATGCTCTCCGGCGCCTTCGCGTTCTCCCCCGAGGAGGCCGCGCGCCTTGGCGGCGGCCGGGTGGCGCCGGCGCTCAACGGTCCGGGCGGCAGCCTGGAACTGCTCAGCCATTCCGGCCAGACCAGCGCGGCCTTCGCGCAGGCCCACCCGCGCATCGCCCTCGCCCCCCTCGCCCCGGCCGTGCGGCGCTGATCCCTTCGCGGGCCACGGGCGTTGTCGGCCGCAGGACCGACGACGCCCGAGGACATCCATGCGCGAACCGGCCGACCTCACCCCCGAAGCCCTGCGGCGGATGCCGCTGCCCCGCCCCGAGGGCGGCGGCAAGGAGGAGCGCGGGCGCATCCTCCTCGTCGGCGGCAGCCCGGAACTGCCCGGCGCCGCGCTCCTGGCCGGCACCGCCGCCCTGCGCGCCGGCGCCGGCAAGCTGCAGGTCGCGACGGTGGGGAGCCTCGCGCCCGCCCTCGGGCTGGCGCTGCCGGAGGCCCGGGTGGTCGGACTCGACGAGACGCGGGACGGCGGCATCGCGCCCTCCGCGGTCGACGGGCTCGTCGCGCGGGCCAGGGCCTGCGCCGCCCTCCTGATCGGCCCCGGCCTGATGGACGGGGCGGCGACCGCAGCCCTGGCGCGCGGCCTGCTCGCGGGCCTCGACGGGCCGGCCCTCGTCCTCGACGCGGCCGCGATGATGAACCTGCGGGCGGAGGCGGAGGTGCTGCGCCGGCACGGCGGCCGCGCGATCGTCACGCCCCATCCCGGCGAGATGGCGGGCATGCTCGGCCTCGACAAGCGGGAGGTCGAGGCCGACCCGGCCGGCATCGCCCGCCGCGCCGCCGCGGAACTCGGCTGCGTCATCGTCCTGAAAGGCGCCTGCACCCGCATCTGCACGCCCGACGGCGAGAGCTGGGCGAGTGCGCACGGCCCCGTGGGGCTCGCGACCTCGGGCTCGGGCGACACGCTGGCTGGGCTGATGGCGGGGCTCCTGGCGCGCGGCGCCGCGGCGCTTCAGGCCGCGCTCTGGGCGGTCCACGTCCATGCCGAGGCCGGCCGCCGCCTCGGCCACCGGGTCGGGCCGCTCGGTTTCCTGGCGGGCGAATTGCCCGGGCTCTTCCCCGCCATCCTGTCGGATCTCGCGCCGGCGGGCTGATACGCTGGCCGCTCGATCAAAGCGGCGGGCGTATCAGCAAGCCCGCGCGGCGTGTGACGCGAAGACAATTCTGCCGTCGCGAAGCGATCAACCCGCGACTGTATTGCGGAGCAGGCCCGCTGCCGCCGCGGGCACCATCGGGGCGCCGGCACGTTCCCCCCGTCCCGGCGCCGCTTCCGCGCCCCGCACCCGAGAGGAGCGACGGTGCCGTCCTGGATCGAACACGCCGTCTGGTGGCAGGTCTACCCGCTCGGCTTCCTCGGCGCGGAGGCGGAAGCCCGGCCCGGCGCCCCCGTCATCCACCGCCTGCGCCGGCTCGAACCCTGGCTCGACTACGCCGCGGAGCTCGGCGCCTCGGGCCTCGCGCTCGGGCCGGTCTTTTCGGCCTCGACCCACGGCTACGACACGATCGACCATCGCCGGATCGACCCGCGCCTCGGCGACGAGGCCGATCTCGACGCGCTGATCGCCGCCGCGCATGTGCGCGGCCTGAGGGTGCTGCTCGACGGGGTGTTCAACCATGTCGGCCGCGACTTCCCGGCCTTCCGGGAGGTCCTGCGCGACGGGCCGGGCGCGTCCCGCGCCTCCTGGTTCCGCCTGTCCTGGCCGCGGGGCACCGGCCCCGGGACGGAGCCCGACTACGCGACCTTCGAGGGGCATCCCGGCCTCGTCGCGCTCGACCACGACGAGCCGGAGGTGGCCGCCTACGTGGCGGGCGTGATGGACTACTGGCTCGCCCGCGGCGCCGACGGCTGGCGGCTCGACGCGGCCTACGCGGTGCCGAACCGGTTCTGGGCCGGGATCCTGCCGGGCCTGCGCGCCGCCCATCCGGAGGCCTACTTCGTCGGCGAGGTGATCCACGGCGACTACGCGGCGATCGTGCGCGAAACGGGCCTCGACGCGCTCACGCAGTACGAGCTCTGGAAGGCGATCTGGAGCGCGCTCAACGACCGCAACCTGTTCGAGCTCGCCCACGCGCTCGCGCGCCACAACGGCTTCCTCGACGCCTTCGCGCCGCTCACCTTCGTGGGCAACCACGACGTCACCCGGATCGCGAGCCGGCTCACGGACCCGCGCCTCCTGCCGCACGCGCTCGCGATCCTGTTCGCCTGCGGCGGCACGCCCTCGGTCTATGCCGGCGACGAGCAGGCCTTCCGGGGGATCAAGGAGGAGCGCGCCGGCGGCGACGACGCGGTCCGGCCGGCCTTCCCGGAGACGCCCGCCGGGCTCGCGCCCTACGGATGGCCGGTCTACCGCCTGCACCAGGAATTGATCGGGCTGCGGCGCCGCCACCCCTGGCTGCACCGGGCCCGCAGCGCGCCGCTGCATCTCGCCAACGAGGCCCTGGTCCTCGAGAGCCGGGGCGAGGGGCGCCTCCTGGTGGCGCTGAACCTCGCGGGCGCCGGCGCGGAGCTGCCGGCGCCCGGCGCCCGCCTGGTCGAGGCCGGCGACGGCCGGCTCGTGGGCGACCGGGTTAGCCTGCCGCCCTACGGCTGGGGGATCCTGGCGGCCTGAGGACACGGCGTTTACGGTTTCTTAACCACGCCGGGCGCATCACCGTCGAACCGGAACAAACCATGAACACGCGATGTCCCGCACCCACCTTACCCCCTCGCCGCACCTCTGCCCGGCCGCCATCGCGGGCATCGGCGCGCGGCTGCGCAGCGCGTACGCCGATCTCGCCGGCCAGGGCCTGCCGCCGCGCCATGTCGAGCTGATCCTGCAGCTACGCTGGAAAGAGCGGGAGCTGGCGCGGCGCCTCGGCTGATCCGCCCTCCCGGGTCCCGGGCGGCGCCTGCGCCCGCAGCCAGCGCTCGATCGCCCGCACGACGTGGTCCTGCTCGAGGCCGCCGAGGGGCCGGCCCGCCGGGATCCCGTGCCACTTGGCGAGGCAGGCCCGGCAGCAGGTCGCGGTGGCGTGCTGGGCCACGAAGACGGGATGGCCCGAGACCGGCGTCTGGCGCCCGTCGCGGGCGGGCGCGGCGGGGGCGAGGCGGCGGGCGACGATGTCGCGGGCGTGATCCCGCATCACGGCGAGGCCCTTCGCGCCGAGCGCCGCCTCATCGCGCGGGCCGAGGCGGAAGCGCTGCCGGAAGGCCGAGCGCGGCAGGCGGTCGAACACGTCGTCGAGGCTTCTCATCGCGCCGCGAGCATCGCCCCCTTCGCCCGCGCGGGAAAGCCCCCGCCGGGCTTGCCGGGCTTGCCGGGCGCGCGCGCGGCCCTCTCTGAGCCCGGATGGAGACGGGCAGCCTCATCGCGATCGGGACGGCCGGCTGGAGCCTGCCGAGGGTCCATGCCGACGCCTTCCCGGGCGAGGGCAGCCATCTGGAGCGCTACGCGCGGCGCCTGCCGGCGGTCGAGATCAACTCGTCCTTCTACCGCCCACACCGCCCCGCGACCTATGCCCGCTGGGCGGCGAGCGTCCCGGCCGGGTTCCGCTTCGCCGTGAAGATCCCCCGCACCGTCACCCACGAGCGGCGGCTCGCCGCCTGCGACGAGCCCCTCGCCCGCTTCCTCGCCGAGGTCGCGGCGCTCGGCGACCGGCTCGGGCCGCTCCTGCTGCAGACGCCGCCGAGCCTGCCCTTCGAGGCCGGCCGGGCCGGCGCTTTCCTGGAGGCGCTGCGGCGGGCGCATCCCGGCGCCCTCGCCTGCGAGCCGCGCCACCCGAGCTGGTTCGCGCCCGCCGTCGAGGCGTGCCTGGCGGATCTGCGCATCGCCCGGGTCGCGGCCGATCCCGCGCCGGTGCCGGGCGCGGGCGAGCCCGGCGGCTGGCGGGGCCTCGTCTATCGCCGCCTGCACGGCTCGCCCCGCACCTATCACTCCCCCTACCACCCGGCCGCCCTCGACCGCCTCGCCGCGGACCTCGCCGAGACGGCGCGGCGCGGGATCCCGGCCTGGTGCATCTTCGACAACACGGCCGATTTCGCCGCGGCCGGGGACGCGCTCGCGACCCGGGCGCGGCTGACGGGTTAGGTCAGGCCACGGCCGGCTTGCGGCGGCCGCGGGACTTCGGTGCGGGCGCCTCGTCCGCCTGCCCCGCCGTCTCGGTCCGCGCCGCGCCCTTGCGGGCGGGCTTGGCCGAGGCCGGAGACTTCGCCACCGCGGACTTCGCTGCCGCCGGCTTCGCTGAGGCCGGCTTGGCTGAGGCTGCCGCGGGCTTCGCCGGGGCCGCCGCGGGCTTCGCCGCCCCGGCTTCGGGCGCCGGCTCGGGGGCGGACTTGCGGCGCTGCTGGCCGAGACCGAGGCTCTTGGCGAGCGACGAGCGCTGCTCCGAGTAGGAGGCGGCCACCATCGGGTAATCGACCGGCAGGCCCCACTTCATGCGGTAGGCCTCGGGGGTCAGGCCGCGGATCGTCAGGTGGCGGCGCAGCGTCTTGTAGGGCTTGCCGTCCTCGAAGCTGACCAGCGCGTCGTGCGTGACTGATTTCTTGATCTGCGCGGAGGTGAGCTTCTGATTCTGTTCGCTGGCCGGAGCGACTGAGGCGAGCCCGGCCAGGGCCGCGTGAATGCCGCCGAGCAGTGCGGGCAACTCGGTCACGGGCACAGAATTGTTGGATACGTAGGCGGAGGCGATTTCTGCTGCGAGTTCGATGTAGTCGACCTGCAAAGTTTCGGCGGACTCTTCCATTTTTTATTCCTCTTCGAGGGCACAGCTGCTCAGTTCATTGTCTCGGCGTACACGTCAAGTGGCTTCAAGCTGAAATCCACTGTTGCCAAGAAAATTCAGCTGAAAACACGTATTATTCCCGCGAAGAAGATGCGCAATCGGGCCCCGACCTGGCCGGCAGGGCAGCTGCGGCCGAGTTGAAACGCGCCCGATGCGGCCCGGGAACCGGTTCAATCTGAGGGGGGTTGCTTTATCGGAGCACGGCTCCACCGCGAAACCAGCCTCGGAGGTGAAGCGATGCAGCGTCACGATCGGTCCGACGGTGAGGAGGCTCCGCCGAATCAGGCGGCGGCATAGGTTCTAGCGCGATCGCGCACCTGGAGGCGGGACGGAAGTCCCGCCTTTCTCATGCCGGCGGCCCTTCCGCGGAAGGATTGCCGGGGCCCGCGCCGCACGGCTGCGCGCGCTGAAGCATTGTCCGTGATCCTTGGATCGCGGAAAATGCTCCAAAGCATTGATTTTGCCTGCTTTCTGATCGCCAAACCGGCAATCGCCCCGGCGGAAGGCGCGCTAGCGAACGGTTCGCCCCGGACGAACGACAAGGGCGTGGCCCGCCGCTAGGCTTCCGGGGCCGGAGCGCGCCCGTCCTGCCGGGATGGATCCCGGGCCGCGGCCGCCCAGGCCGGACAGGCGCGTCGTCGCGGCGCGTTCCAGGACGATCCGATCCGGGAAGATCCGCGAGGAACGAGGATCCATGAGGAACCCTGACATGACATCAGCCATGACATCCGCCATGACATCAGCCGCGAAATCAGCCGCCATCCCGTTCGCCCTGGCTCTCGCCCTGCTGGCCGGGCCCGCGCTCGCCCAGGGCAACTCGCCCTACAACCAGTCCGGCTCCCAGGCCGGCGGCCCGCTCGCCGGCCAGGAGCGCGAGATGGGCGCGCGGGGCGGCACGCCCTCGGTCGACCCGGCCCGGCCCGGCAAGCCGATGGCCAAGGCCAAGAAAGCCAAGAAGATGGCGCCGCGCGGGGCCATGTGAGGGCAACCGCCGCCCGGCATCGGGGGGCGGCCCGTCCGGATGCCGCGCCCGCGCGAGCGGGCCGCGGCTCTCCCGGCCGGGGCGCGGGCCCCGCGCCCGCGGCAAAGGCCCGCTCTCGCGAGATCGCCGGGCGGTTTCCCGCTTGACCGGGCCGGGTCCTTGCGGGCAGGCGGCGGGCTCACCCTCATGGGACACGCCGTGGGACACGCCATGAACCCTGTCGCAGCCGCGACCATGCTGGGCATCACCGCGGCGCTCGCCGCCCTCGTCCTCTACGCGGTCCTCGACGGGCATCCGTGGCTGCTGGCCGGTCTCGTCATCCTGCTGATCGCGGGCTTCGTGCGCTGGGGCCGGCTCGGCTGACCCGGCCGCACCGAACGCTTTCGGCCCCGCCGGCGTTGTGGGGGTCCGGAACCGGACCGGCGAAGCGTTGGAGGCGAGCGATGGACGATTGGAGGCTGATGGGCCGGGCCCCGCGCGACGGCCGCTGGATCATCGCCATCAACCGGCACGATCCCGACCGGCGCGCGGTCGTCCGCTGGGACCCCGACCGGCACGGAGACGCGCGGCCCTGGCACGTGGCCTCCTGCGACCACGGCTTCGCGGAGGACGCCTTCACGGACTGGATGCCCTTCCCGGCCTGCCCGCAATGCGACGCGGCGCGGCTGCAGGCCCTGGCGGAGGCCGTCGAGGGGGCGCCGCGCTGAAGGCGCCGCCTCAGGCCGCCGCGTCAGCCGCCGCGTCAGGCCGCGCGCGCTGGCGGGAAGCCGTAGAGCGCCTGGGCGTTGCCGGCCAGCACCCGGTCGCGGGCCCCGGCCTCCGGCACCCACTCGGCCAGGAGGTCGAGGAGGTCGCCGACATTCATCATCGGCCCCCAATGGGCGACGTGCGGCCAGTCCGAGCCCCAGACGCAGCGCCCCGGCCCGGCCGCGTGGAGGGCCCGGGCGAAGGCCACCGTGTCGTCGTAGGGCGGGCCGGCGACGCTGTTGCGGTAGGCGCCCGAGAGCTTGACCCAGGCCCCGTCCGCCACGAGCGACACGAGGGTGCGGAAGCCCGGGTCGTCGAGCCCGCGCGAGACCGGGAAATGGCCCCAATGGTCGATGCAGAAGGGCACCGGCAGCCGCCCGAGGCGGGGGGCCAGGGCCACGAGGTCGGCCGCGTCGATCAGGAACTGCAGGTGCCAGCCCATCTCGCGGGCGAGCGCCCCGTAGCGCTCGAGCGCCTCGAAGCCGACGCCGCCGCCGTAGAGCACGTTGAGGCGCAGGCCCACGACGCCCGCCTCCTTCAGGCGCGCGAACTCGCGTCCGGGGCAGTCGGGGGGGATCACCGCGATGCCGCGCAGGCGCTCGGGCCGGGCCGCGAGCGTCTCCAGCATCAGCCGGTTGTCGGTGCCGTGAACGCTGACCTGGACGAGCACCCCGAAGGCCATGCCGGTGGCGTCGAGCATGGCGAGATAGGCGTCGGCCGCGGCCTCGGGCGGCGTGTAGCTGCGCGCCTCGACGAAGGGATAGGCCGGCGGCAATCCGATCACGTGGGCGTGGGTGTCGACCGCGCCCGGCGGCACGGCGTAGCGGGTCGGCCCCCGCGGGCGCGGATGCGGGCCGGGGCAGTCGCGGATCGTGCCCTCGTCGAGTCCCATGGTGTCAGCCCTCCGCCTCCAGCACGCGGCCGCGCGTCTCGGGGAGCGCGAAGGCGGCCAGGAAGAACACGCCGTAGGCGGCGCCTGCGAAGACCGCGATGGCCGAGGCGAGCCCGACCTGGGCCGAGAGATAGCCCACGAAGGTCGGGAACAGCGCGCCGACGCCGCGCCCGAAATTGTAGCAGAAGCCCTGGCCGGAGCCGCGCAGCCGCGTCGGGTAGAGCTCGGTCAGGAAGGCGCCCATGCCGGAGAAGTAGCCGGACGCGAAGAAGCCGAGCGGGAAGCCCAGCACCCACAGGACCGCGTTCGAGAGCGGCAGCTGCGTGTAGGCCAGGATGACCGCGATGGCGCCGAGCGAGAAGATCAGGAAGAGCGGGCGCCGCCCGAGCCGGTCGGCGAGCCAGGCGCCGACGAGATAGCCCGCGAAGGAGCCGACGATGAGCGCCGCCAGGTAGCCCGTCGAGGAGACGACCGAGAGGCCCCGCTCGGTGGTGAGGAAGCGCGGCAGCCAGGTGGTGACGGCGTAGTAGCCGCCCTGGCAGCCGGTGGCCGCGAGGGCGGCCAGAACCGTGGTGCGCAGGAGCGGGCCGGAGAAGATCTCCCAGATCGCCGGGTCGTCGCCCGCGGCCCGCGCCTTCGCGCGGCTCTCGGCGGCCACCGTCGGCTCCTCGACATAGGCGCGCAGGTAGAGGACGAGGAGCGCCGGCAGGGCGCCCACCGCGAACATCCAGCGCCACGCCGTCTCGGGCGGCAGCCACGAGAACAGCACCGCCTGGGCCAGCACCGCCAGGCCCCAGCCGACCGCCCAGCCCGACTGCACCGAGCCGACCGCGCGGCCGCGATACTGCGCCCGGATGGTCTCGCCCATCAGCACCGCGCCCGCCGCCCACTCGCCCCCGAAGCCGAGGCCGAGCAGCGCGCGGGCGATCAGGAGCTGCGTGAAGTCCTGCGCGAAGGCGCAGACGAGCGAGAAGGCCGAGAACCACAGGATGGTGAGCTGCAGGGTGCGGACCCGGCCGATCCGGTCCGCGAGATAGCCCGCGAGCCAGCCGCCGAGCGCCGAGGCGAGCAGCGTCACGGTGGCGGCGAGCCCCGCCGTGCCGGCATCGACGCTCCACAGCTTGATGATCGTGCCGATCACCAGCGGGTAGATCATGAAGTCCATGCCGTCGAGCGCCCAGCCCGTCGCGCAGGCCCAGAAGGTGCGCCGCTCCGGCGCCGTCATGTCGCGGTAGAAGGCCGCGAGGCTCGCATCCTCGACCGCGACCGCCCGGGGCTCCGTGGTTGCGCTCATCGTCGTCCTCCTGCGCGGCCCGCCGGCGGGATGCCCTCGGCCCGATGATGGCATGCCGGCCCGGCTCCGGCACAGCGTTCCCGCGCCCGTCCACAGCGCGCCCTCCCGGCAGCACCTTCCTCGCCGAGGCGCCGTTCGCGCGCCGCGCCCGGAATGACGCCGGATTGTCCGCAGATCTATTTACCTGAGGTTGAAATGATCGCGCTACTTGTGTTCGCAACCGGAATATGGACGATACTACTGCTGGAGGTGGTTGAGACCCGATGATGGACAACCGCCTGATCAGACGGCTGGAGCATGCCGGCCCTCTCTCGGCAACGGAGCGCGAGGCGCTGCACGCCCTGACGCTGCGCACGCGGCCGGTCCCCGCGCGCACCGACATCGAGACCGGCGGGGCGCCCCAGAGCGTGCACCTGATCCTCGGCGGCATCGCCTGCCGCTACAAGATCTGGTCGGGCGGCGCGCGGCGCATCATCTCGCTGATCCTGCCGGGCGACCTCTGCGACGGCCACCTGCCGCTGCCCTTCGCGCTCGGCAACACGGTCGGGGCGCTGACCCCCTGCATCGTCGCGGACATCCCGCGCCAGGCCATGGCGGACCTGATCGAGACCTACCCGCGGATCGGGCGCGCGCTCTGGTGGATGACGCTGGTGAAGCTCAGCATCACGCAGGAATGGCTCGCCAGCACCGGGCGCGGCGCCGACAAGCAGCTCGCCCACATCTTCTGCGAGCTCATGGTGCGCCTGCGGGCGGTCGGGCTCGCCGACGAGAACTGCTTCGAGTTCGGCCTCACCCAGGGCGACATCGCCGACGTGGTCGGGATCTCGCACGTGCACGTGAACCGCGTGCTGCAATCCCTGCGCAGCAGCGGCCTGATCGTGTTCAGCCAGTACCGGCTGACCATCCCCGACCTCGCCAGGCTCCACGCCTTCGCGGAATTCGACCCGGCCTACCTGCACGTGCAGGACGGGGCGCGCGCGCCCGGCGCGCTGACGGGATAGGGCGGCGCCTTCCTGCGGGCCCGTTCATCCACGCCTCGTCCCGGGCGCTCCGCGCGGGACAGGGCCTCGACGCCGGCCTGCCTCTCCCGTGCGAGCCCGGCGGCTCGCGGATCGATGCCGGCGAGGATCCGACCGCCACAGGAACGGGCGCACATCACCTCTCCCGTGCGGGAGAGGTCGAGTCCGCGTCACGCGGACCGGGTGAGGGGTTCGACCTTTCCGGAGAGGTCGCACCCCTCACCCCAGCCCTCTCCCGCACGGGAGAGGGGGCGCGTCGCGGATCGGGGCCCGTCCCGGTCGAGCCGGGTCACGCCTGGCCCGTCACGCCTGGCCCGTCACGCCTTGCCCGGGACGACGTAGGACAGGGGGGCGGCGACGCTCTCGGCGAAGATGGTGCGGCTCGTCACGCAGCGCGGGCAGACCTCGAAGCGGGAGGCGGCTTGGGTGCTCCAGCCCCGCTCGCGCAGGCGCGCGACGAGATCCGGCGGCCAGGCTGCGGGCTGCCACGCGTGAAAGCCGAACCAGCATCGGGGATCGTGGGTCATGAGCGCCTCCCGAGTTTTGTGGAAGTATAATACGGGAGTTGCGCGAGGCAATACCTTTAAAGTGTTATAAGTAACTGATAAAATTGTAGAATTCGTTCGTGTCGAGCAAACAAAGAGCCTGGACAGCGTTGGCTGGCCAGGCTTAAACAGGATTTACGCAGATCAAACAAAATCGCCTGTCAGAAGGGCTTCGGTCGGAACCAGGCAAGATATTCGATCGGCCACCATCCTGCGGAAACTAATCCGGCGGCTTGTCCTGATCTTCGCCGTCTCGGGCGGATGCATGAGGTTTGCTGCAATGGACCTGCATGGCCAGCCTCCTCATCTACGGGAAGACATCGTGCAACGCGTCCACGAGGGCGTCAAGCCCGATTCTGCGGGCGTCGCCGCATAGCAACGGGCCCGCCGGCTCAGTTCATCGCCCAGACAAAGAATCCCAGCATGCCCATCATCAGCACGGCGGCCGTGCTGATGATCAGGGTCGCGGCCCGGTCGTCGAGGCTCGGGCTCGGCCCGTCGTCGTCGCCGGCGAGCGCGGAGGCGCGCGGCAGGGAGCGGGTCTGGACAGGCACGGCATTTCCTCCCGAGGTCTCGGCCAGATCGCGCGTCAAGCCTTGGTGTCGCGTCGTCTCGCGCCGAGCCGGCGACCGCCTCGGCGGACCCTGCTTCAGCGGGGGTGGCCGGCCCGGCCCTCGCCCGGGGCGGGCTGCGCCAGCGCGGCGATCCCGCCTTCGAGCGCGTCCAGCACGTCGCGCAGCTGCGCGCTCGGGTTCGGCCCGGCGACGAGGCGCATGCGGCTCTGGTGATCGCGCAGGCAGGCGGCCGGGCGCTCGCCCGCGCGCCGCGCGCGGCTCACGAGGATCTCGACGTATTCCTGAGCCACGGCCCGGCTGCCTGCACCCATGATCCTCAGCCTCTCGATCCGGCGATGGTCCGGGCTGGCCGCTCCTCGGGACGGGATCGCTGCCGCGACGGCGGGAACGCGCCCGCCCGGCGCCCGGCCTCGCGGCGCGAACGGAACCTCATCGCGATGCGCTCGGAGCCCCCTCCAAGGACCGGCCGGCGATGCGCCGCGCCCGGTCGCAAGGGTGTAGCTGTACCAAGGTCCAATTGACAAGCCGCGGACACGGCGAGGGCGCAATTTAAAGTAGATAAATCTATACCAATGAACGTTCAGATCGTCGCTCTCCGGCGCGGCGCGGGTTCGGTGCGGAATCGGACGAAGCGAGGCCGCGCCGCCGGAAGCCGGCCGCGGCCACGTGCCGGGCCGGCTGTTCCCGCGATCTCGGGCGGCGCGGGTCCGCCCGCGGGATCAGGCCGCGAGGCTCGCCGGCCCGAGGAACTGGACCCAGAGCCGCGCCCCGTTCTCCCCCTGCTTGCGGCAGGTCACGCGCGCGAGCCGGTCCTCGCCCTCGGCGCCGACCGTCAGCACGAAATGCTCCGGGATGCCGGCCGCGCTCATCAGCTCGAGGCAGGCGCCCGCCGCACCGTCCTCGCGCATGTGGCAGCCGACGACCTCGGAGCCGAGCAGGATCTTGGCGGTGGTGGGGGCGCTGGCACGCAAATCGGTTCGGTGTGGCTGCATGCGCAGGCTCCTGTCCGGTCTGGGTGGCGGCACCCTCATGGACCAGGAGCGTGACGAAAGCTTGACCGTTCGCGCGGGGACCGGCGAACCCCGCCGGCGCGCCTCAGCAGGTGCCCTGGATCTGCCGCGGGAACCGGGCTGGGAGGTCCGGGGCCGGCCGCTCCCGCAGGATCGCCTGCACCTTGCGGTTGGCGGTCACGAGGATCTCCCGACCGACCGACTGGGTGGCCGGCTCGACCGCGTGGCTCTCGACGAGGGCGGAGATCAGCGTCTCGACGGAAGCCATGGCTTCCAATGTCGCCGCCGCGTCCGCCTGAAGAAGCATCTCGGCCAGCTGGAAATAGGCGCGTCGCAGAAGATCGAACGCGATCATGTCCGCGACGTCTGCTTCCACCGCACTCAACCCGCGCACCTCAGTTCCCCCGTGCGAGCCGAATCACCTGCAGGCCGAATGTATTTCGCATCCATCAATGCCGTCGAGAGAATTGTTTGCTTTCGCACGGACTTGGCGCGCCGCCGGCCGGGCCCGGTCCGATCCTGGCCCGGGTGGCTCGGCGAGAGCCGGCCCGCGTCGGGCTATCGCTGCGCGCTTCCCCGAGGATCCGACAGAACAGAGCCGGAGGCCGGCAGGATCGGCGGCGCCGGGCATGGTCTTCGGCTCGGCATTGCGATGCAGACCGACGCCATCCGGCCCGATCGCGCGGAGATCGTCCGGAACGTTTTCGCGTAAGGCCCCGTTTGTCTTGTCTCTGTGCCCGACCAGGGCGGACGAATATTCGGAGGACATCGTGAACGACGATCGCATCGAGGGTTCCGCGACGAATATGGGCGGCAAGCTGAAGGAAGGTGTCGGCCGCGCCACAGGTGATGAGAAGTTGAAGAACGAGGGCCTTGCCGACCAGATCAAGGGCAAGGTCCAGAACGCCATCGGGGGCATCAAGGACGCGCTCAAGGGCAAGTAGGCTCGGGCAAGAAGGCCCGGCGGGGCGCGCCGCGCCCGCCCGCCGTGAACCTGCCGCCCGGTCGGGACTTAACGGGTGTGGGCCGGGCAGCGCGCACGGCCCGCCGCGTCCCGCAGGGAAGGAGACAGACGATGAGCTTGGTGTTTTTCCTGGTCTTCGTGGGCCCCTGGCTGGGGCTGGCGGCGTTCAGCTATCTCGGCATGAAGAAGACGCAGCCGCTCTGACGGCGCACCGCCGCAGGGCGCGCAGCCCCATCCTGCCGGGCCGGCGCCGCATCCGCCGGCCCGCACCCGTGCGCGCCGCCGCGGGGCCGTCCTGCGAGCCCCCTCGCCGCACGCCCCGCGGGCGGGCGCGCACTTGATTTCGCCGGCGGCGACCGGCTAACCATGGCCCGCTCTCGCCGGGCCAGGGCGTTCGCCGCGATCGGGGCGGGTCTCTGCCCGATGGCAGCACGTTCAGGTTTTCTCGCGCGGCTCGCATCCCCCGGAGCGATCCGGCGACGCAGGTCCGAAGCCGGGCGCTTCGTGCGGGCGCTTTCTGGCAGCGTCCGATCCGCGCCGGCACCGACAGGGGAATGGGCTGCCTTGACGCGATGTGCTGCCGACCTGCGGGCCACCGCCTTCGTCGACGAGGCGGTTGCCTTCGAGCTGAACGCCGCCGCCGCCTATTTCGAGCGGCAGGGGCAGCGCGCGGTGGCCGAGGCCCTGCGGGAGCAGGCCGAGGCGCTGCTGGCCGACGCGGGCCTGCTCGCGGCGCAGGCCGAGGCGGCGCCGCGCCGGGCCGCGGCCGGCGAGACCCCGACGATCCTCGTGGTCGAGGACGAGGCCGCCCTCCTCAAGGTCGTCGCGGCCGAGCTGCAGGATGCGGGCTTCAACGTGCTGCCGGCGACGACGTACGAGGGGGCGGACGCGCTGCTGACCTCGCCGACGACGATCGACCTGCTCCTCACCGATATCCGCCTGCCCGACCGCTTCACCGGCTGGGACGTCGCCGAGCGGGCCCGCAGCCGCTTTCCCGGGCTGCCGGTCATCTACGTGACCGGCTACAGCGTCGAGGAGCCGCGGCCGGTCGACAACAGCCTGCTGCTGATGAAGCCCTGCCGGCCCTCCGCCCTCATCACCGCCATGCAGCAGCTCGGCGTCACATCGCCGCCCTGAGCCTCCATCCCGTACCATAGCGTACGGCAGGGTGCTGAACCTTTGCGGCTCCGGCGCGCTCCACTAGTTTCCTGCTCCCAAGTGATTCGCCGCCTCGTCTCGCCGGTCCGGAGGCTATAGGGCCGTCGTTTCGATGCGTGCGAGCCAAATTCTCTCGTCTAGCCTCATCGTCGTATGGCTGGATGCGCTGCTTTATTCTGGCGCAGTGCCGGATTTTGCTTGAAGGGAGCGGAAATCTTGGGTCGTCGGGGCGCTTCGGCCCGCGATGCCTGCGGGCCGGACCGCGGATCCACTGGGCCGGAGCGCACGCCCGACATGCGGACGTCGGGGCTCACGCTCGCGCCGGCCGCCGATCGCGCCCCCTTCGACCTGGGGCGGGGCGGCCGGGCCGGACCTCCTCCGGCTGCACCGTCCCGATCGGTACGTGTCCCCGCATCCCCTGCGACCATTTACTTGCTGGCGCAACGATGCGAATTATTGTTCAAGACTTTGGGCTGGGAGTCTGCCGGATGGCGCGCTACTACTTCGATCTCCGTGATGCCTGCTTCGCTGTGTCCGATTCCGTCGGCGAGGAGCACCTCAGCCCGCAGGCGGCGAGCGAGCGCGTCGCCCAGATTCTCTCCCAGGTTGCCGGTGACCTGCCCCTCGAACAGGGGTGCAAGTCCATCCTGGCGAGCGTCCGCGACGAGGCGGACCGGGTCGTGTTCACCGCGGCGCTGAGCATCGCGGGACATTGGCACGACCACCCCGAGCCGGACGCCGCGGGCGCCCACGACCGCGTCGCCGAGCTGCTGTCCATGGGCGCGTCCCGCCCGGTCGCGGCCTGATCCGCCCGCTGGCGCGCAGGCCGGCCATCCGGGGCCGCGCGCGGTGACACGCGCCCTGATAGAAATATCCGCACAGATGCAATCGGCCCGAACCATTCCCAGCCTTGGCGGTTGTCCAGGGCGAGGGGCTTGTGAATGGGTGTGGCCATGTCCCTGACAGGACGGTTCTGGTTTCGGAAGACGTGGACCGGGAAGCTCGTTCTTCTCGTCGAGGAGAAGAAGGCGCGCTCGCGCCTCTTCGGGGCCGAGGGCGAGTTCAGGCTGCGCTGGCGCGATGCCCGGCTCCTCGATCTCGCCGAGGTCCCGATGCAGCCCCTGATGGATCTCGGCCGCATCGGCCGGCCGGGCTTCGCCGGTTCGCGCGCCGCGGGCCTGCGCGTCGTCGAGCCGCCGGTCGCCAAGGCGTCCTGACGGCGCGGCGTGCTCCCGCCACTGGCATCCCCGCTGCCCGCGACGGGGCGGGGTGCCTTCTCGGGCGGGAGCGCCCTCCCCGCCCGGCGCCGGCCGCCTCAGACCAGCCTCGGCCCGATCTCGGCGGCCGCCCAGCGCAGATGCGCGAGCGGCTCGGCCGGCGTCGACCGCGTCAGCGCCTCCGTCGGCGTCGTGATGCTGAGCGCGCCCGCGAGCGCGCCGCTCCGGTCGAAGACCGGCACGCCGAGGCCCGACAGCCCCATCACGAAATCGTCGACGGCAAGCTCGAAGCCCTGCTCCCGCATCCGCCCGGCCTCGTCCCGGAGCCGGTCCGGATCCGTCTGGCTCGCGGGCGTGCGGCGCGGCAGGGGCCGCGCCAGGGCCGCGTCGCGCTCGCCCGGCGGCAGGTGGGCGAGCAGGATCCGCGGCCCGGCGCCGCTGTTCATCGGGAC
Source organism: Methylobacterium nigriterrae (assembly GCF_037106235.1). Lineage (NCBI taxonomy): Bacteria > Pseudomonadati > Pseudomonadota > Alphaproteobacteria > Hyphomicrobiales > Methylobacteriaceae > Methylobacterium > Methylobacterium nigriterrae. The sequence continues at coordinate 70,780 of NZ_JBAWTG010000017.1, forward strand.
GCGGGTCCCCACCGTCGACCAGGTCGCCTCGACCCCGGGCGTCGGCATCCGGACCCGGCCGACGCAGAGCGCCGCCGCGTCGTGGTGGATCCACAGGAAGGCGGTGGCCCGCGTGCGCTCGGCGAGTTCCGCGAGGAAGGGCGCGGCGACCTCCTGCAGGTCGCGGCCGGTCTCGACCGCCGCGGCGAGCTCCAGCACGGTGATCGTCAGGCCGTAGAGGCCGGTGCGGGGATCGTGCGTCACGAAGCCCGCGCGCGACAGGGTGTGGAGGAGGCGTCGCGCCGTGCCCTTGTCGAGGCCGGACGCGGCCGCGAGCTGCGTGAGCGTCTGGCGCGGCCTGTAGGCGGTGAAGGCGCGCAGGAGCGCCAGGCCCCTGTCGAGCGCCCGCACCACGGGCAGACCGGGCTTCGACGGCACCTCCCCGACCAGCACATCCTCGCGCGCGTCCATGTCGGCTCCCCCCGGCTCGCATCCGGCTCCGCTTACGGGAAAACGGGCTTGCTCAAAAGTATCATGGAGTGACACTCAAAATCATCTGTTGACACGCCGAGAGCCCTTGGTTGTTATCGCGCCACCGCCACCGCCGCCGCGCGCCTCGGCCAAGGACCGCGCGAAGCAGAAGGGCCGCGCCGGCATCCGGACGCGCGCGAGGGATTTCAGCCATGCCGTGCGACGACACGCTTCGGGACAGGATCGGGCAGGCGGTGGCGGAGGGCTTCGCCGATCAGGTCGCCTTCACGCAGGATTTGATCCGCATGCCCTCCCTGCGCGGGTCCGAGCACGCCGTGCAGGACTTCGTGTTCCAGGCGCTCAAGCGGCGCGGCTTCGCGATGGAGCGCTTCGCCATGGACCGGGCCGCGATCGAGCGGCATCCCGGCGGCGCGGCCTTCACGCCGGAGCACTCGGACGCCCCGATCGTCGTCGGCATCCATCGGCCGCGTGCCGAGACCGGCCGCTCGCTGATCCTGCAGGCCCATGTCGACGTGGTCCCGCCGGGCCCGGCCGAGATGTGGACGCACCCGCCCTTCGACCCCGTGATCCGGGGCGACTGGCTGCACGGGCGCGGCGGCGCCGACATGAAGGCGGGGCACGCCGCCAACATCTTCGCCCTCGACGCCCTGCGCCGGCTCGGGCTGCAGCCCGCCGCAACGCTCTACCTGCAATCCGTTGTCGAGGAGGAATCGACCGGCAACGGCGCCCTGATGGCGCATCTGCGCGGCTACAGGGCGGAGGCCGTGCTCATCCCCGAGCCCGAGGACGAGAAGCTCGTGCGCGCCAATACCGGCGTGCTCTGGTTCCGGGTGGAGGTGCGCGGGCAGCCCGTCCACGTGCGCGAGATGACCACCGGCTCGAATGCCATCGACGCGGCCTACCGGATCGTCGCGGAGCTGCGCGCGCTCGAGGCCGAGTGGAACGCCCGCAAGGGCGCGCACCCGCACTTCGCCGAGGCCGAGCACCCGATCAACCTGAATATCGGCCGGATCGAGGGCGGCGACTGGGCCTCCTCGGTGCCGTGCTGGTGCCGGATCGACTGCCGCATCGCGCTCTATCCGGGCGAGCGGGCGGCCGACGCCGCCCGGGCGATCACCGAGCGGGTCGCCGCCTTCGCGCGGGCCGACGGCTACCTCGCCAACAACCCGCCGAGCGTCACCTTCAACGGCTTCCACGCCGAGGGCTACGTGCTGGAGCCGGGCTCGGAGGCCGAGGCCGCGCTCGCCCGCTCGCACCGGGCGGCGACGGGCGAGCCCCTCGAATCCTTCATGACGGCCGGCTATCTCGATACCCGCGTCTACGCCCTCTACGACCGCGTCCCGGCCCTCTGCTACGGGCCGGTCTCCCGCAACATCCACGGCTTCGACGAGGCCGTCAGCCTCGCCTCGCTCCGGCGCATCACCACGGCCATCGCGCTGTTCGTCGCCGAGTGGTGCGGCCTCGAGGCGGTGGCCGACGCCTGATCCGGCCGATCCGTCCGAGAGCCAGAGACGACAGAGGGGTCCGGGTCATGCAGATCGCCACCGCGGCGCCGCCCGCCGAGCGCACCGGCCAGCACCGGCGCGCGGCGCTGGCCTCCTTCGTCGGCACCACGATCGAGTGGTACGACTTCTTCATCTACGGGACCGCGGCCGCCCTCGTGTTCGGGCCGCTCTTCTTCGCGCAGGCCTCGCCCTTCGTGGCGACGCTCGCGGCCTTCGGGACCTTCGCGGTCGGCTTCCTGGCCCGCCCCCTCGGCGGCCTCGTCTTCGGGCATTTCGGCGACCGGTTCGGGCGCAAGCGCGCCCTCGTGGTCACGCTCGTGATGATGGGGGTGGCGACCACCGGCATCGGCCTCCTGCCGACCTACGCGGCGATCGGCTTCTGGGCGCCGGTGATGCTCGTCGCCCTGCGGCTGCTGCAGGGCATCGCGGTCGGCGGCGAGTGGGGCGGCGCGGTCCTGCTCGCGGCCGAGCACGCGCCGAAGGGGCGGAGCACCTTCTTCGCCTCCTTCGCCCAGCTCGGGAGCCCCGCCGGCCAGATCCTGTCGCTCCTCGCCTTCCGGCTGGCCTCGCTTCTCGACAAGCAGGCCTTCCTCGACTGGGGCTGGCGCCTGCCCTTCCTGGTCAGCGCGGTGCTCCTCCTTGTCGGGCTCGCGATCCGCCTCGGCGTCGCCGAATCGCCCGACTTCGAGCGCAGCCGGCGCGAGGCCGGGCCCGCGCAGGCCCCGATCCGCGAGGTGCTCGCCACCAGCCTGAAGCCCCTCCTGCTGGCGGCGGGCGCCAACACGATCGGCATCGCCTCGGTCTACCTCTTCAACACCTTCATGATCGCCTACACGACCCAGTATCTCGGCATCGAGCGGGCGACGATCCTCGACGCCCTGCTGATCGGGGCCGTGGTGCAGCTCGTGATGACGCCGGTCGGCGCGCGCCTCGCGGAGCTGATCCGCAACGAGCGCCTGTTCCTGCAGGGCGCGCTGGTCTGGGCGATGGTCGCCCCCTACCCGCTCTTCCTCCTCGTCGGCACCAAGGCCGCCCCGGCGATCATCCTCGGCCTCTGCCTCAACATCGTGGGGGTCGCGACCTTCTACGCCGTCATCGCCGGCTACGTGGCGGGGGCCTTCCCGACCCGGGTGCGCTACACTGCCATCTCGATCGCCTACCAGTTCTGCGGCGCCATCGCGGGCGGGCTGACGCCGATCGTCGGCACGATCCTGGCCGAGCAGTTCAAGGGGCATTGGTGGCCGATCGCCGCCTTCGGCTCCGCGATGGCGGCGCTCTCCTTCGTCTGCGTCACCGCCCTCGACCGGCACCGCCGGGCCGCCGGCGCGGTCCGCTGAGGGGCCTGGCTCAGCGCGCGGCGTCGGGGTTCGGATAGGCGGCGGGCAGCGGCCCCGCGCGCCGCGGATCCCGGTCGGGCCGCGCCTCCTCGTCCGCGGCCGGCAGGCTCCCGCGCCGGAGCATCGCCTTGAAGGCGCGGGCGGCCGAGGCGTAGCTCGTGATCCGGCGGCCGGTGATCCGCTCCATCTCGCAGGCTTCGAGGCCCGGCACGAGGTCGCGGCAGTTCCACAGGAGGCCGCACAGGGCGGAGAGCGGCACGGCGCGCTCGTTCACCTCGGCGATCGGCTCCAGCATGCCGGGGCGCCACGGGCCCATATGCTCGATCACCTCGAGCAGGGCCTCGCGCAGATGGCAGGGCGCGTGGCCGCCGCGGCCGGGATTGTAGCGGCACGGGATCAGGCTGCTTGTCACGCGTCGATCTCCAGCGGTCACGCGGATGCGCGGATGGCCGAGAGGTCCCGGCACGGGCCTCGGCCGGGGCCCGGGTCGGGGATGGGGGCGGGCCCCGTCGGGCGAGGCTGGGCGGGGGTGCGGGCCTGCCGGCGCGCCGGGATCAGGCGGCTGCCGGATTCGCCTGTCGCGGCCGGGCCCCGGCGGCCTGCGCGGCGGAGATGCCGGCGACCGGATCGGGATGCGTGCGGGAGGGCGTCGAGGAATGGTCGGGCGTGGCCTTCACTGGGATCATGGCGATCTCCGCTGTGGGCACCGGACGCAAGGGACTGTGCGGCAACTTATCGACTTGTCGATTCCGCACAAGGGCCGGGATGCCGGTCGCCGCACCCGCGGCCGGCCGGCCGTCCGGTGCCGGACGGTGCGGGCCCGAGCGCAAGGATCGGGCGCGGGTCGGGTACCGGGATCGGGACTCAGCCCCGCGGCGGCAGCGCCCGGGTCACGGCCATGTAGGATTCGCCGGCCGCGAGCCCGCGCAGGCGGATGGCCTCGACGCGGTGCGAGCGCGCCTGGCCGCGGACGGCGCGAGAGGCAGCCTCGTCGCCGTCGAGATCGAGATGGGCGGCCGCGGCCAGCAGCTCCTCGGCCGCCGACTCGCTCATCTCCGCGGCCCTGATGAGCCTCGTCGACCTGTCGTGTTGCATGGGAACGGCCTACGCGGTCTTTCGCTGCACTGCAATATCGCGGCGGGCCGCCGCGCGTCGCCGGCCGCGCCGAGGTGCGCCCGCTCACACGGCGAGCATTTTCCAGACGATCCAGGCCGTGACGCCGGCCCAGGCGGCGGTGGCGCACAGGGCGAGGGCGATGAAGGTCCAGATCACCAGATCGCGCTCGTCGGCCCGCACGGGGTTGCCCCGCGTCGCGGGGCTCGGCGCCAGCGTCGTCTCGTCGTTCTTGCGCATTCGTCGGCCTCCCGTCGGGCGGACGGCCAGCCTGCCGCCGCCCAGGTCGTGCTCTCGCGTCGTGGCGCGTCTCGTCTCCGAGCATCCGTGACGCGGCGCTGTAAGCCGAGGCCGACCCGAACTCTGTGCGGCACGTCACAGGCGCCCGCCGCCCCTGGGCGGCCGGCCGCTCAGAAGGCCATCCGCTCGAGCGGCCAGACCGCGTTCATGGCCATGGTGCCGCCGAGCCCGACGGTCAGCCCGACCGCGAAGAACAGGGCGGCGAGGACGAGCCTGTCCCACCACCGGTCCAAATCCCATCGCGGGTCGGTTCCCACGTCGATCTTCCTGTCCATTTCCATGTCGATTCGAGACATCGCCCTCGCCCTCGATCGTCGTGACCGCAGGTGTCGCAAGCTCGGGGCCGGGCCGACAACCGCCTATGCGGATGCGGTCTCGGCAATTGCGGACTAGGGCGGCCCGGACGCGAGCGGCTCTGCGTTCGCGGGCGGCTCGAAATCAGGATCCTGAACTGCTATTCTGCGGGCGCTGATCTTCGATACGGATCTTCGATGCCCGAACATGCGCAATTCACCGACCTGATGGGCCTCGCATGTCTCGTGTTCGCGCTGACCGTCGCGTGCCTGGCGAATACCGGCAAGATTCCCCGCCTGGGGGGCGAGGCCCGCGAGCTCCTTGCCGGCGGCTCGGTACTGCTCGCGATCCTCGGCACCGTCTTCGTGCTGTCGGAATAGGCGGCCGCCGGCGCCCCGCCCGCGGCCAGGCGGGCGTTCGCCCTCACGGCTTGCGGGGCTTGCCGCTCCCGCGCTGCGCCTCGTCGCGCCGTTCCGACGGCTTCGCGCCCGCGCCGCGCGCCTCGGACGCGCCGACCCGCGGAAAGCGCGCCGCGTCGCCGAGGGCGGGCAGCACCCCGTCCAGCTTGGCCTGAAGACGTGCCGCCTCGGCGAGCAGATCCGCGGCACGGGCGCGCAGCGAGCGCGCGACGGCGACATGGCCGAGCGCCTCGAAATAGGCTGCCGCGGCGCCGAGATCGAAGGCGATGGTCGCATTGACCTGCGCCGCGACCGCCGCTTCGGTGTCGCGCTGTTTCATGGCCGCGTTTGTTGGCCGCGTTTCATGGCCGCCTCGCCGAGACGAATCGGGTTTCGGTACAACGTAGTACGCGGACCATCCGATCCGGCTGTCCACCGGTCTTCGCCGCCGCGGCGCCCTGGAGGCGGCGCGGAGCGAATTCTCGCAACTTCGTGACCGTATGGCCACGCTCCAGCGGCTGCGACCGGACGCGGCAGGTACCCGCGCGAACCAATCGGGCCGGAACGCATTCTCGAAATGAGGCTCTAATCCAGCGAGATCCACATGTTGCGCGCCCTGATCGCCGCGACCACTCTGGCCGGCGCCCTTGCGATGATTCCCGCCACGGCCGACGCCCAGCGCGCCGGCAGCTTCCGCGGCACGAGCGCGTTCGGCACCGGCGGGTTTGGCAGTTCGACCGGTGTCGTCACGGGCGGCGCCTTCCGCGGCGGCGGCGGCTTGCGCGGCGGCGGCGTCGGGCTCGGCGGCGGCGGCTTCCGCGGCGGCACCGTCGCCACTGGCGGCTACCGGGGCGGCTTCGGCGGCTATCGCGGCGCCGGATTTTCCGGCAACCGCGGCTTCTACGGCGGGCGCGGCTACGGCTACCGGCGCGGCTACGGCTATGGCGGCCTCGCCGCGGGCGTCGGGCTGGGCCTGGCCGCGGGCAGCCTCGGCTACGGCTATTACGGCGGCTACGGCCCGGACTACTACGACGGCGGCTACGCGCCCGTCGCCTACGGCTACGAGACCGAGGCGGTGCCGGCGGCGCCGGTGCCGGCCGGCGATCAGACCGCCTATTGCGCCCAGCGCTTCAAATCCTACGACCCGCGCTCGGGCACCTATCTCGGCTACGACGGGCAGCGGCATCCCTGCCCGTAACGGCCCTGCCCCGAACCCTGAGCGGCCCCGCAGCCTCGCGGCTCGCGGGGCCGTTTCATGTCCGGGGCCGGCGGGCCCCTAACCCTCGCCGGGTTCGGGCCGGTCGAGATTCTGCTCGCGCTCGTCGTGGACGTAGCCCGCGAGCCAGTCGGCGCTCTCCTGCGAGCCGGCCCGGTAGGGATTGGCCGAGACGGTCTTGCCGGCGGCCTTCGCCGCCATGCCCTCTCGCATGGCCGGGGTGGGATCGACTGCCATCGGTGCCTCCTTCCGGTGCCTTGCCGCCGGTGCCTTGCCGCCGGTGCCTTGCCGCCGGTGCCTTGCCGCCGGTGCCTTGCCGCCGGTGCCTTGCCGCCGGTGCCTTGCCGCAATGCCGGATGAGGATATCGCAGCGGCGGGACGAGCGCGAGAAGGCCGGGGCCGGGCAGGACGCGGCCGCCGCCTGCCGGTCCGTTCTCTCCGTGACCAAGGGCGGATCGGCGCCGAGCGGGATGGTAAGAGCAGCCCACGGAGCGCCCGATCACCGGGGGCCGTCCTCTGTCCCCGACGGCGCGGCGGCGCCGGGACAGGCTCCTGGGCGTCCGCCGGGGCCGGGCGCTGGCCGGGCGCCCGTTCGCGCGCGAGCCGGCTCCCGCGCACGTATCCGAAGCGGGGACGCGATGTTGCTGACGAACCTTCCGCTGTGGCTGTCCGGCCTGCTCCTCGTCGGACTGCCGACGCTCATCGCCATGTTCGGCCCGATCCTGATCCGCCGGCAGGTCAGCTTCGCCAAGCTTCGCACCAACAACGAAGTCGCCGGGTTCAAGTTCGCGACCGTCGGCGTGCTCTACGCGGTGCTGCTGGCCTTCGCGGTGGTCGTCGTCTGGGAGAAGTTCAGCGAGGCGGAGCGGAAGGTCGCGCAGGAGGCCGGCGCCCTGGCTGCGCTCTACCGCCTCGGCGACGGCGTCCCGGCCGCGGCGCGCAAGGCGCTTCGCGACAGCCTGACGCGCTACATCCGGTCGACGATCGAGGAGGATTGGCCCGCGATGGAGCGCGGCGGGGCCAGCGCCGCGGCGCGGCAAGCGCTCGACGACGTCTACGCGGCAACCCTCTCGATCGAGCCGGGCGACGCGCGCGGCGGGATCTTCCTCGCCGAGATCCTCGATCAGCTCGACACGGTCACGCAGGCGCGGCGCGACAGGCTGATCATGGCCTCCGGCACCGTTCCTTCGATCCTGTGGCTGGTGCTCGTCAGCGGTGCCGCGCTGACGGTCGGGTTCACCTTCTTCTTCGCGGCCGAGAACCTCCGGGTTCAGACCATCATGACGGGCATGCTGTCGATCCTGATCTTCTCCGGCCTGCTCGTCATCGTGGCGATCGATCATCCCTTCGCCGGCACGGTGCGGGTGCCGCCCGAGCCCCTGCACGCCGTGCTCGAGAGTTTCGGCGCGCCGACCTGAGCCCGCCCGGAGCCTCGTCCGCCGAACGAGCGGCCGCCCCTGCCCGAAGACATCCGCGGCCTGCCGGGTTCCCGACCCTGCGGCGGGCCGTGCGAGCGAATTCGCGCCGCCCCAGCCCGCCGAGGCACCGGATTTACCTCGGGCCGACCATGATGTTGCCCAACAAAAGCCCGCTGCGTTCGGACTTTTGCTGCATAGCGAAACGGATTCGACCGGTTCTTCGCTCGCGGCTCGTCTGTACAAGTTCCGACGACCGGGGCGATGACCGGCCCTCATCCGTTCGGTGAGAAGGATCCGAGTGGCGTCGCATGGCACAGACCCTCCTGCAGATCGGCGGCCTCGCCACACGCGCTCGCCGGATCGGAGGCCAGGTCGGAGGGACCGGCCGCGCCCCGCTCACGGTCGCCCTCGCGGCCTTCCTGACCCTTGCTCCGCCCGATGAGCTCTCGGTCCCGCGCGACGTCCCGGCCGCCGCGCTCGTGACGGAGGATCCGCCTCCGGCCCCGGCGCAGCAGGGCGCCGAGGCGCCGGGAGCCGGCGAGACGCCCGATGCCGCGCCGTCGCTCGGGCCCGACGCGCTGCAGGCCTGGCGCAGCGCTCTCCTCGGAGCCATTCCCGACTGGCCCGCCGCGCCGCCCGACGACGCGGCCGGACCGTCCGCGTCCTTCGCCCGGCAGGAGCCGGCGCCGCCGGCCTCCTCGCCGGATCCCGAGACGGCCCCGGCCGCGCGGATCGTGCCGCTGCCGGTGCCGCGCCCGCGGGACTTGCGGAGCCCGGCCGCTCAGGAGCCGGCGCGCCGGGCGAGCCGGCAGGCAGCGAGCGCGGCGGCGCCCCCCGCGCCGGAGGACACGCGCTCCTTCTTCGAGAAGCTGTTCGGCGTCGAGCGCTCGGCAGGCCCCGCCCTGGCCTACGCCGCGCTGGAGAGCAAGCCCATCGAGGCGCCTCCGCGCCGGCAGATCAGCCCCGTGCCCTTCCCGGATTCCGGGGGCGGCACGGCTGTCTACGACATCACCGCGCGCACCGTCACACTGCCGAGCGGCGAGCGGCTCGAGGCGCATTCCGGGCTCGGCGCCAGCATGGACGACCCGCGCTCCGTCCACGTCCGCATGCGCGGCGCGACGCCGCCGGGCACCTACGACCTCACCGAGCGCGAGGCCCTGTTCCACGGCGTGCGGGCGATCCGGCTCACCCCCGTCGGCGGCAGCGAGGCCGTCCACGGCCGCGTCGGTCTCCTGGCCCACACCTACATGCTGGGGCCGAGCGGCGCCTCGAACGGCTGCGTCTCGTTCCGCGACTACAACCGCTTCCTGCAGGCCTACCTGCGCGGCGAGGTCCGGCGCCTCGTGGTGGTGGCCGGGAGCGGCGATGCCCTGCCGCGCTTCGCCAGCCGCCTGTTCGGCCGGTCCGAGTGATCGGCCGATGCGGGCGGCGGTGACAGGTCGTTCATCCGCGCCGCCGCCGCAGCGTCCCGGCCGCCTCGCCGGGGCGGCGGCTCATCGCCGTTCGAGCACCCAGTCCACCGCCTGCCGGAGGTCGGCGAGCGTCGCGGTCGGGCCCGGATCGATCCGGCCCTCGTCGCCGTGCTTGTACTTCCCGGTCCGGACGAGCAGGCCGGCCATCCCGGCCTCCAGGGCACCGGCGACGTCCGCCTCCACGTCGTCGCCGATCATCGCGGTCTCGCGCGCGGCCGTGCCGAGATCCGCCACGGCCGCCGCGTAGAACGCGGCCGAGGGCTTGCCGATGAGGAGGGCGTCGCGGCGGGTCGCGTATTCCAGCGCCGCGACGAAGGGGCCGGCATCCAGGCTGAGCTGCCCGTCCGCGTCCTTGAAGGTGCGGTTGCGGGCGAGCGCGATGAACGCGGCGCCGCCCTCGATCAGCCGGAACGCCTCGTTGAGCGCCTCGTAGGAGAAGGCCCGGCCGGCATCGCCCAGGATCACCGCATCGGCCGGCCGCGCCGGCGGGGGGGCGAAATCCTCGAGCAGGTCCGGGTGAACCACGAGGCGGGGCGACAGGCCGCGCTCCCGCACGAGCCTCCGCGCGGCGGTCGCGGGCGTGACGATGTCCCGGCTCCCGGCCTCGATCCCGAGCCGGCGCAGCTGTTCCAGCAGGGCGCGGAGCGGCTTCGAGGTCGTGTTGGTGACGAAGCGGAGCGGCAGGCCGCTCGCCCTCAGGTCCCGCAGGCTCGCGACCGCCTCCCCGATGGCGGCGTCGCCGACGAACACGACGCCGCTCAGGTCCAGGAGGACGCCGGCGATCCGGCCGGCGGGCTTGGGGGCTGCCTTCGGGGCGGTCTTGGGGGTGGTGTTGGGGGCGGTCTTGGAAGCGGCCTTGGGCATGGTCCGAGACGGTCCTCCCACGCGAGAACAGCGGTCCGGTCGGGCGGGGCGGCGTCCGGCGACCGCGCGGCGGTCGAACGCCCGGATTTGGGCCGCGCGGCCCCGCCCGTCAGTCGGGTGCCTTCGCGCGCGGCGCGTCCGGCCGCGGATCCGGCACGAAGCCGTCGCGGTTCGGCATCCTGATCGCGGCGAGCGAGCCCGCGTCGAGGGTCGCGTCCTCCGGCACGAGGCCGTTCAGGTGGAGGATGTAGGCCGAGACGGCGTAGACCTCATCGGCGCTCAACGATTGCGGCGCGGTCATCGGCATGGCCCGCCGGATGTAGTCGAACAGCGTCGGCGCGTAGGGCCAGAAGCTGCCGACCGTCTTGATCGGATTGCCCGAGGCGAGGCTGCCCCGGCCGCCGGCCAGCCGGTCGCCGCTGCCGCCCTCGCCTCGGGCGCCGTGGCAGGACGCACATTGCGCCTCGAACACCCCCCGGCCCTGCGCGACGCTGCCGCTTCCCGGCGGCAGCTTGCGGCCGTCGCGGTCGACGTCGATGTTCCAGGCCGCGATCTCGGCCTCCGTCGCCCGGCGCCCGAGCCCGTAGCGCTCGCCGGCCTCGGCGCCCGCGGCGAGCGCCGCGAGGGCGGCGCCGGCCAGCAGCCTAAGCCTTGACGAAGCCATTCGTGACCTCCCCGCTCGCCGCGATGCGCCAGGGTATGATCGCGTTGTTGTGGTAGAAGGATTTCAGGCCGCGCACCGCCGTGAGGTCGGCGAGGCTCGGCTGCACGTAGCCGGTCTCGTCCGTGGCCCGGCTCAGGATCATCGTCGGCCGGCCGTCCCAGGTCCAGGGCAGGCGGAAGCGGGTCAGCGCCCGCGTCAGCACCGGGTCCTGCAGCTGCGCGGCGGTCCAGGTCCCGCCATCGTCGACCGACACCTCGACCTGGCGGATGCGCCCGCGGCCGCTCCAGGCGATGCCTGAGATCTCGTTGAAGCCCCGCGCGATCCGCTGCGTGCCCGAGGGCCGCGTGATGACCGACTTCGCCTCCATGGTGAAGGTGAACTGGCGCGCCGTGCCGTCCGGCATCGAGTCGGTGTACTTCGCGGTCTCCTCGCGCGAGTAGGCGGGCTCGTCCGTGACGTTGAGGCGGCGCAGCCACTTCACGCTCATGTTGCCCTCGAAGCCGGGCAGGAGCACGCGCAGCGGGTAGCCCTGCTGCGGGCGCAGCCGCTCGCCGTTCTGGCTGTAGACCAGCATCGCGTCGTCGAGGCACTTCTCGATCGGGATGCTGCGCGTCAGCGCGGCGGCATCCGCGCCTTCCGCGACGACCCAGCGGGCCTCCGGCCTGAGGCCGGCCTCTTGCAGGACCGTCCTCAGCCTCACGCCGGTCCACTCGGCGCAGCTCACGAGCCCGACGAGGTCCGAGGCGGTGCGCCCGTTGATCGCCTCGAAGCCCGGATTGCCCGAGCATTCGATGAAGTGGATCCGCGACTCGGACGGGAAGCGCCGGATCTCCTCCATCGTCAGGATGAGCGGCGTCTCGACGAGCCCGTGGATCATCAGGCGATGCTGGGCCGGGTCGATCTCGGGGATGCCGCCGTGGTGGCGCTCGTAGAAGAGGCCGTTCGGCGTGATGATGCCGTCGAGATCCTGCAGCGGCGTGCGGCTCGACGCCGAGGTGTACTGCTTGAGGTTCTTCGGAACGTTGCGGACGACGTTCCTCTCGAAGCGCGACGGCGTGCCGTAGACCTCGCTGCCGACATCGGCGCCGGGGCTCTTCATCCAGTCCGGGACGGCGGGCGGGCCGTTGCCGGCCGCCGTGCCCTCGGCGCGCGCGCCGCCCCCCGCGAGGCTTCCGGCCAGCGCACCGCTCACGAGAGCCGCGCCCTGGCCGAGGAACTGCCTGCGCGCCCGCGAGGCGCCGTTGCCGCCGCGGCTCCCTCCGCCCTGCATCGTCATGGCTCCTCCGCGCCCGGCATCCGCGACGGGCCTCGCGGGCGATTATGCACCAGGACGGGCGTCCCTGTCCCCGGACCCGCGGGTCTCGGTTCGCGAGGAACGGTCCGGGCGTTCCCGACCCGCGCCTCGTCGAACCACCGCCTCCGCACAGGATATTGCCGGCACTCGCCGCGACGAGCCTGCAGTGAACCCGACCCCCTCCTCGTTCGTCATCTGGCAGCGGGGCGGGCCGGTCCGTTCCCGCGGCCTGGGCGGACGAGGGGGCGGCGTGGCTCACGACTTCAAGTTCGGCATCGAGGAGGAGATGTTCCTCGCCGGCGCGCGGACGCGGGCCGCCCCGCGGCGGCCCGTCTCGGCCTTCCACGAGGCCGCGCGCAAGGAGCTGAAGGCCGTCGAGCGCGAGCTCCTCCGCAACCAGGTCGAGATCTGCACGGCACCCTCGGCCAGCTTCGCCGAGGCGCGCGGCAGGCTCGCGGATCTGCGCGCCGGCCTCGCGCGGATCGGGCGCCGGCACGGGCTCCTCGTCTTCGCCGCGGGCACCCACCCGACCGCGCTGTGGCCCGCGCAGCGGGAGACCGGGAAGGCGCGCTACGCGGAGATGATCGACGATCTGCAGATCGTCGGGCGTCGCTCGGTCGTGTGCGGCCTGCACGTCCATGTCGAGGTCCCGCGGCCGGGCGCGCGCGTCGACCTGATGCGGCGGCTGATGCCCTTCCTGCCGCTGCTGCTCGCGCTCTCCACCTCGTCCCCGTTCTGGGAGAAGCGCCGCACCGGCCTGGCTGGCTACCGCCTGCGCGCCTATGCCGAGCTGCCGCGCACGGGATTGCCCGAGCTGTTCGACGACGCCCGGGACTACGAGCGCTACGTCGCCGGGATGGTCGAGGCCGGGGCCGTGAAGGATCCGACCTATTTCTGGTGGCAGATCCGGCCCTCCAGCCGCTATCCGACGCTGGAGCTGCGCGTCGCCGACAGCTGCACGCGGCTCGAGGACACGCTCACGATCGCCGCCCTCTACCGCTGCCTCGTCCGTCTCGTCGACCGTCGCCCGGACCTTCACGCGACGCTCACCGGCGCCTCGCGCGGCTTCGTGCAGGAGAACCTCTGGCGGGCCGAGCGCGAGGGCGTGCGGGCGAGCCTGATCGACGAGGCGCGGGGCGTCGCCGTGCCGGTGCCCGAGGCCGTCGACGCGCTGCTGAACCTCGTCGCCGAGGATGCCGCCGCGCTCGGCTGCGCCGCCGAGGTCGCCAACGCCAAGGTCATCGCCCGCAACGGCTCCAGCGCGGACCAGCAGGTCGGGATCTTCGACGCGGCGCTGGCGCGCGGCGCGCGTCACGCGGACGCCCTGCGCGCGGTGGTCGACTGGCTCGCACGCGAGACCGCCGCCGCCTGAGGGGCTCCCATTCCGGGACGCGGCGCCCCGGCGACCCTGAGGCGCCGGTTAACCGCCCGCCTTCATCCTGCCCGTGAGCCGCGTTGCGTATCGGCTCCGTCGCGGGGTCCGCGACACGCCCCGCTGCCGCGGCCCCGTCCGGCAGCGGGGCCGCCCGGGGCCCTTGCCCCGCGGAGATATCGGTCGGATCGGTGAGCGCTGGGACCCGAGCCCGGCGCCTAGGGATGAGAAGCCCACGACATCGGCCGATCCGTGGGTACGCTGGCGCCGATGACGTGCGCGTGCGATTGCGAACACACCGTACCGCTGCCTCGTCTCCGCCCGATTTCGGACGCACCGATTTCGTGGGCGGAGACCCAGCATTCCTCACCTTCCCTGCCCGCACCGCCGGCTGGAGTGCCGATTCACAGTGTAACTCCGGCCGGTGGTGGCCTTGCTGTTGTGCAGAGCATCTCGCTTCGCGCTCAAACATGCACGTATTGCTTGCGACAGCGCCGGATGCGCATAAGGGTACGCACTTAGCATTTTCAAACAGCCAGATCTCCACTTGCCGCCTCGCACGCGATCAATTTAAATGGCAGCGTAGCTTCCTGGACTGGTCCTCTGGATTGCTATAAGCAACCTTGCCTCGCAAATCTTAGGGTTTGCGGGGCTTTTCCATTCTCGATTTGCCAATTCCTGCGTAGATATTCTTCGGCGAGGGGGTAAGGCTGTTCCCTTCGTGGGAACGTACGTTTACAACCAAACCTAGTGGGTTGCGCCACGGTCCTAGGCAGACGACGCGCGCCTCGCAAGCTTGGCCGGACTTCCACCCAGGAAGCGAGGACCCCATGATCAGAAAACTGCTTCTCACTAGCACCGCCACGGTGCTCCTCTGCGGCGCTGCCGCCGCGGCGGATCTGCCCAAGCGCGAGCCGCCGCCGATCTTCACGCCGGTTCCGGTGTTCACCTGGACGGGCTTCTACGCCGGCTTCAATCTCGGCTACGCCTTCGACACGCAGGGCAACCGCGCCCCGACCGTGGTCTCGGTGGCACCCGGCCCGACGCCTGGCACCAGCCTGTTCCTCACCGCTGCCGGCGCGCCGGCCCCAGGCACCCTGGCCTTCGGCAACAACACCAACACCTTCAACGGCTTTTCGGGTGGCGGCCAGATCGGCTACAACTACCAGTTCACGCCGGGCTCGGGCTTCGTGATCGGTTTCGAGGCCGACGCGCAGTACGTCGATTTCGGGCGCAACCGCAACCGCTTCGCCTTCGCCACGGTGCCCGGCGGCTTCCTCAACCCGGGCGTCCTGGCCTTCAACCCCAACGGCATATCAGGCCTCGACTTCTTCGGCACGGTGCGCGGCCGGATCGGTTATGCCTGGGATCGAACCCTGGTCTACGGCACCGGCGGCTTCGCCTACGGCTCGGGCGGCGGCCGTCAGTTCGGCTTGCCCAACAGCACGACCAATGATTTCGCGACCGGCTGGGCGGCCGGTGGCGGCATCGAGTACGCGCTGGCCGGGGACAGCTGGCTGAACTTCTTCCGCGCCTCGGCGGTGACGTTCCGGGTGGAGGGTCTCTACGTGAACCTCGACCGCGGCAACCGCAACACGGGGGCCTTCGCGGTCACCCCGAACGGCACGGTCCTGTCGGCGTTCTCGCCGGGCGTGACCCTGGTCTCGGGACCGGGCGGTGGCCTGCGCCGTCCGATCGAGTTCGCCGTCGTCCGCGCCGGCGTGAACTACAAGTTCGGCACGTACTGAGCGTCCGCGCGACTGCGGCGCATCAAGGGCGGCCTCGACATCCGATGGACGGCTGCTTCGCTAGAGCATTTTCCGTGATTTTTGAATCACGGAAAATGCTCCAAGCCATTGATTTAGCGCGCTTTCTGATCGCCAAACCGGCAAGCACTTTGGCGGAAAGCGCGCTAGGCGATGCCTCGGGAGGAGATCCCGGGGCATGTTCGATCCTCGACCGCAAAGCAGGCTATGGGACATGGTGCGGGCGCAGCGCTGCCCGCGTTGCCCCGCGTCGCGCGGGAAGGCCGGCGGTCGACCCGCCGTCGCCCGACAGCCGCTCGGCTTCGAGACGCTTGGTTCAGGCTCGTTTTGACGGTGCCCGTGAGCGCTTGTTCGAGACGTCGCGCCCGCGAGGCGTTCCGTCCGAGGTCGCGACCTGACGCGAGCGCCACGGCACCGCTTCCGTGCCATGACCTCCAGCGCGCATCGGCCCGGCATGGCGGGCTCAGCCTACCGGCCTCGTCGCTCGGCGTTCCAGTAGCCGCCGCAGCGCCACGTGCCGGAGCTGGCCCAGGCTCCGGCTCCGTAGTCGCCGCGAAGCCGCCCGACCACGTTCGCCCGGTCGAGGCCGCGCACGATGCTGCCCCGGACCGCGCCGCTCGGCTGGACACGCCCCGAGATCACGAAATCGCCTCCACCGGCGTAATTGATCTGCCCGCCGCGAACGACGACGCCGTAGCGGTAGGCCCGGTCGCAGCTGCCCTGCTCGGTGACCACCGCCACGCTCCAGGCGCCGTCGAACTGGGCCACGCCGTGCGGCCTGCGTGCCGCCTGGGCCGCACGTGTCGCGCCGGCGAGGACCGGCGCACTCGCGAGGGCGATAACGGCGATCATCAGACGCTTCATGACCCTTCCTCCTGCCGTTCAAGGGCCGGGTCACGTCGCTCGGCGGCCAGGTCGGCTGCACCTTCGAGCTCGGCGAGATCCCGGCCTCGACGAATCTCCGGGTCTTTCGCGAGTTCGATGTCCGCAACCGGCTCACCGGCACGGCGACCTACCTGACGATCTCGGCCCCGCTCCGGGCCGCACCGAAGGCTGCGCCCGAGCCCGACATCATCGTGGCGAGGAACTGAGCGGAGAGCGGTCGGCCAGCTGCGCCGGGCCGGCAGACGATTCGCCCAGTCCGTCGTTGTTGGGCGCCGCGACCTCAGCGCGGTATGACGCGAACGACCCGGTGGGAATCGAGGTCGATGATCACCGCGCGGTCATCGGGGGAGATGTAGTACCCGTAGTACCCGGTCGGGTTCAGCCCCGTGACCGAGACGTTCTGGAACGAGCCCATCTGCACCCAGCCTGGGATCAGGGATCCGCGCCCGACGCGCACGCCGCTCGGCTCCTGATAGCGGGGCCCGGTCTCGAACAGGGTCCCGACCGTGGCGCTGTCGTTGCCGGACATGAGCAGGCCCTGGTCGGCCAGATGCGGGTTGACCCGCAGCACCAGCGGCTGCGCCAGCGCTGCGGAGCCGGCGAGCACGCCCGCCGCCGCCAGGCCGATGCGGATGACCGAATGCGTCTTGCGCAGGACATGAGCTGACATTGTTGTCTCCCATGGCTTTACGTTGCAGGCAGAGACGTGCCCGCAGAGTATCCACTACCACCGTCCCCACTGCACTTGCTTGATCAGTCGGGACGCATTTTCAAAATAAGTATAGACGGCAGGCTGGGATGGGACCGGCGATCGGGTCGGTGAACCGGTCCGGAGCGGACAACCGATCCCGGGGCGGGACAGCCCGATAAGTGCCGGTACAGTCTAGGTTTTCCTCGTGCGGCGCGCCCGGTCGCACGGCCGCTGCGCCAGGAACAACCGGCAGCTACCCAGGGTTGAAAGCGTACTCCTGGACCTGTGTCGGTCAGCGTCGTCCCGATGTTCCGCAGCTCCAGCAGCGGAAGATTGGGAACTGCATGGTCACGCCACGGCGGGTCCGAGGAAAGCTCTGCGCCTTCGGCCTGGCGCTGATGCCCATCCTGCTCTGCCTGCACGCGCCTCCCGGCCGGGCCGTCTCTCCGGACAGCGCCGGATCCTGTATCGATCCCGCGGCCTCCGCCCGAGCCGTCGTCAGCGTGTTCTGGCGCTTCGGCGAGCCCCGGCGCGAGGGGTGGGACGAGATCATCGGGGAGCGGGCCACCGCCTGGTTCTACACCTCGCCCCGGCTGCTGGTGACCGCCGCCCACTTCGCGAACGAACTCCCGGCCGAGGGCTGGCAGGACGCCGAACTGCATCAGGCGACGCGCGAGGGCGAGCCGGACCTCAGGGTGGGGGTCCGGCTTCGCGTCGCCGTCAGGGGCAGGCTGCCCGGCCGAGGCGAGGGCGGCACGGGACGCGCCGCCGGCCTGGCGGACGACGTGGCGATCATCGAGCTGCAGGAGCCCTTCCCGAACGCGACCGTGCTCGATCTGCAGCCGCAACCGCCCGCTGAGGACGCGCCGGTCCTGGTCCTCGGCTATCCGGGCGGGCGGATGGAGGCGGCGCAGGGTGTCGTCCGCAGGAGCAGGGAACTCGCCGACCGGTATGCCGGCCTGGCCCTCTTCGAAGTCCAGGGCTCGAACCGCCTGCTTCTCGACGGCGGCGCCTCCGGCGCGCCGGTGCTCGATTGCGGGCAGGGCCGGGTCGTGGCGGTGCTCAACGGGCTCCTGACCAGCCCGTCCCTGCCGTTCCTGCCGCCGAACAGGGTCGTCCCGACGCCGTGGGGCAGCCCGACCAACACCGCCGTCCCGGCTTCCACCCTGGCGGCGATCCGGAACTGCATCCCGTGAGGAGCTGCCGATTCCCCGCGGTCGCGAGCGGCTCCGGATGGCTCGCCGCACGTGCCCTCGTGCCGTCGGGCAGCTCGACGCTGCGGCCTCGCTGCCTCATGCGCTCCCCACCGATATCGATGCCGGCTCGGCGGCAGGGCGTAGGCCAAGGCAATCGGCGGGGTGTGGTCCCGGCCCCAGGAGCTTCGGGCGCGGATCCGGCGTAATCCATAGATGACACGGTCGTCCGCGTCGTCCTCACCGCTGGTCATCAAGTGAACATTCGAGAGCGGTCTCGCACAGTTGCCAAGTCTGCATGGCGCAGTGCAGGCTTGTTCTGTAAGGTCGGCGCCGGGGCGAGCCTTCAGTCAGTAAAAGATCAGCCGACCTGCTGTATCAGTCCGGTTTTGAATATTTAGGCTGGGCGTGCTCGGCCGGCCCGACGCTGACAGCGCAGCGGCTCCCGCGGGGGCGGTGCCCGTGAAGCTTGCCGGTGCCGCCGACAGCGGTGCCGGGAGCCGCGCGGCAGAAAACCTGAAGGAGTGCCGCCATGAGAACGAGCCGTTCTGCGTGGTTGGGCTTGGCCGCGTTGAGCGCCGCTTCGGCGGCGGCACCGGACCCTGCGTTGGCCCAGTCCCAACAGAAGCCCAACATCCTCTTCGTCATGGGCGATGACATCGGCTTCATGCAGCCGAGCATCTACCATCGCGGCTTGATGGTCGGGGAAACACCGAACATCGACCGGATCGGACAGGAGGGCGCGATCTTCATGGACTACGTCGCCATGCAGAGCTGCACCTCCGGCCGCAACGCCTTCTTCACCGGCATGTACCCGCTGCGCACGGGCATGATTCCTCCGCAACTGCCGGGCAGCCCCTCCTACCTGCGCCCCGGCACCCCGGCGCTCGCCAAGTTCCTGCGCGATCTCGGCTACAACACCGGCGAGTTCGGCAAGAACCACCTGGGCGACCACACCGAGTCGCTGCCGACGGCGCACGGCTTCCAAGAATACTGGGGCTACCTCTATCACCTCGACGCCATGCAGCAGGTGAGCTTCCCCGACATCAACAAGACCGCGTCGGACCAGGGGATCGCGCCGCCCTGCCAGAACACGCCGATCCCGGGCCTGGCCGAGGTGCCCGGTGCCGTCGATCGCAGGACGACGCGCTGCCTGACGCCCCCGCGCCCGATCCTGTCCTGCCGCTCGTCCGACGGGACGGCCAAGAACCAGACCTGCACGGATGAAGGACCGCTGACGCTCGAGCGCTCCAGGACGGTGGACGAGGAGATCTCCGCCAAGGTCGTCGACTTCCTCGACCGCAACGATCCGAAGAAGACCAACAAGCCGTTCTTCGTCTGGTACAACCCGGCGCGCATGCATGTCGTGACCGTCCTGCCGCCGAAGTACGAGGCGATGCTGGGTGAGCGTGGCGGCAAGGATTGGGGTGTCAACGAAGCCGGCATGAAGCAGCTCGACGACAACATCGGCCTTGTCCTCAAGAAGCTCGATGACATGGGACAGGCCGGCAACACCATCGTCGTCTTCACGACCGACAACGGCGCCGAGGCCATCAGCTTCCCGGACGGCGGCGTCACCCCGTTCAAGGGCCAGAAGGGCGAGGCCTGGGAAGGCGGCTACCGGGCGCCGATGGTGATCCGCTGGCCCGGCGTGATCCAGCCGGGAACGGTGAAGAACCAGCTCTTCGCCGCACTCGACTGGGTGCCGACGCTGGTCGACATCGCCGGCGGTCCCAAGGGCGAGGGGCTGAAGCAGAAGATCGAGGCCGGCCAGTATCCCGACATCGTCAAGACGACCCTCGACGGCGTCGACCAGCGCAGCTACCTGGAAGGCAAGTCGGACAAGTCTGCGCGCGACGTCTTCTACTACTTCTCGGGCGCGACCCCGTCGGCGGTGCGCTATAAGAACTGGAAGATGTACTACACGATGTCCCAGCCCGGCCCGGCCGGCTGGGTTCTGCCGCTTGTGCCGTTCCACTTCACGCTCGTGCAGAACATCAAGCGCGACCCCTTCGAGCAGGCAGTCGGCATCGATCAGAAGAGCGCCATGAGTGTGGGCGGAGCCCTGGGCGCTCCCTCGACGGCCTTCCAGTACGACTGGAACATCCTGCCCCTCGGCCAGCAGCTGTGGCTGGAACATCTGTCGAGCTACGAGAAATTCCCGCCGCTGCAGCCGGCCGAGAGCTACAACCTCTCGCAGGTTCTGGAGCAGGTGAAGCAGGGGCGGCACGGAAGCGACTAGCCGCCGGGACGCGGGCCGTAGCGTTACCACGCAAGCCCGGGGCACTGCGCCGCCGCGGCGCCACCGGGCGGGTCCGCCACGGGCGGCCGCGAGGGCTTCATCCGACCTCAGGGAGAGCGGCGATGCGCAGGATCGGCATGATCGGGCTCGGCCTCCTGGCGTCGCTCGCCTCCCTGATCGCTGCGTCCGCATCGGCGCAGCCGCAGTCGAAGCCGAACATCCTTGTCATCATGGGCGATGACATCGGCTACTGGAACATCAGCGCCTACAATCGCGGCATGATGGGCTACCGCACGCCCAACATCGATCGCATCGCCGACGAAGGTGCGATCTTCACAGACTATTACGGCCAGCAATCCTGCACCGCCGGCCGCGCGGCCTTCATCACCGGTCAGAGCCCGATGCGCACCGGACTTCTGAAGGTCGGCCTGCCGGCCGCCAAGGAAGGCCTGTCGGAGAAGGACCCGACCCTTGCTGATCTGCTCACGGCGCAGGGTTACGCCACGGCACAGTTTGGCAAGAACCACCTCGGCGACCGCAACGAGTTCCTGCCGACGGTGCACGGCTTCGACGTGTTTTTCGGCAACCTCTACCACCTGAATGCCGAGGACGAGCCCGAGCATCCTGATTATCCGAAGAGTCCCAGCTTCCGCGCGCAATTTGGTCCGCGCGGCGTCCTGAGATGCGTGGCGACAACGTCCGACACTCCCGGCAGCGACCCGCGCTTCGGCCCCTGGGGCAAGCAGAGCTGCGAGGACACCGGCCCACTCACCCGGAAGCGCATGGAGACCATCGACGCGGAATTCCTTGCCGCCGCCAACGACTTCATCGACCGGGCGAACCGGGACAAGAAGCCCTTCTTCATCTGGTTCAACTCCACCCGCATGCACATCTGGACCCGGCTCGCGCCCGAGGCGCAGGGTAGGACCGGGCTCGGCATTTATCCGGACGGCATGGTCGAGCACGATGGGCAGGTCGGCCAGCTTCTCAGGAAGCTCGACGACCTCGGCATCGCCGACAACACCATCGTGGTCTACACCACCGACAACGGCGCCGAGACCTTCTCCTGGCCCGACGGCGGCGCCACCCCGTTTCGTGGCGAGAAGAACACCAACTGGGAAGGCGGCTATCGCGTGCCCGCGATGGTGCGCTGGCCCGGTCTGGTGCCGGCGCGCGTCGAGATCAACGACCTCTTCTCCGCCGAGGACTGGCTGACCACGCTCGTTGCGGCGGCCGGCGAACCGGACATCAAGACCAAGCTCCTGCAGGGCTATGAGGCTGCCGGCAAGACCTTCAAGGTTCACCTCGACGGCTACGACCAGCGCGATCTGCTGGCCCGCAGGGGCGAAGATAAGCGGCGTGAGTTCTTCTACTGGACGGACGACGGCAACCTGGCCGGTCTGCGCTTCGAACAGTGGAAGGCTGTGTTCCTGGAGCAGAAGGCGCACGGGCTCTCGGTCTGGATGCAGCCGATGGTGCCGTTGCGCCTGCCCCTCCTGTTCAACCTGCGCTCCGACCCGTTCGAGCGTGCCGAGCACGAGTCGGGCGACTACGTGCGCTGGTTCGTCGAGCACGCCTTCGTGCTGGTCCCGGCCCAGGCGCTGGTCGCGCAGCATCTGAAAAGCTTCCAGCAGTTCCCGCCGCGGCAGCGCCCCGGCAGCTTCTCGATCGAGCAGGCGATGGAGAAGCTCAGGCTGCCGCCCTCCAGCAATTAGCCCTGGCGTCGTTCGGAGGAGAGCGCATGGGACCGAATG
>NZ_JBAWTG010000018.1:0-65033 GCF_037106235.1 Methylobacterium nigriterrae
GAAACCGCCCGCCGCCCCCGCACCAACCCGCGCCGAAAACCCGCCCCGAGCCAGGCCAAACCCCAACGCCCCAAAACGCAAACGGCGGCAAACCTGCAATCGGTCCGTGCGCAGGGAACAACGTTCGCTGGCATGCAATATTCCAGAACGTGGGGCAGGCATGCTTGCGGCCGCCTGCCGGGCAGGCCTCGCCATCGTCCAGGACGGGACGCGTCGGGACGAGATCGCGATCCTGCTGTTGGTCGCTCTCGGCCTGTTCTCGTCCTTTGTCGCGATCTTCGGCGACAGTTCCGACGTTTCGCGCATCTTTCTCGACGCGGCCCAAGCCTATCAGAACTGAGTGCCCGCCGAGTGCGAGGCCCGGTATTCGATTGCTTAGCGTGAATCGTCATCCCGTTACACGTTGCGCGGGTCTTGGCAGGCCGGCGCGCAGGGTTCATCCTCGCCGCGAAGAGCCGCGTCAGCGGCCACACGCGGAGGTGCGTCCATGCTGTCGAACAGTCGTCTGGTGAAATCCGCCTGGATCGCCGTCGAGGTGACCCGGGAGCGCGCCGAGCGCGTGCTCGTCGTCGAGACCTACATCGCCGTCAGCCCGCTCGAGCAGAATTACGATTCCGGCAAGTACGAGAAGGTGGTGGATTGCGTCCGCCAAGTGCTGGCCAAGAATCCCGAGATAGACCGGGCCTCGATCCTCAGCATGCACCGCAGTTCGAGCTGCACCAGCCTGTTCCGGGCCGAGCCCGCCGCCGCCTGAGGCGCAGCCCGGCCGGTGGGCCGGGAGCGCGACGCTGCGAGAACTGCGAGGGCCCATGTCGGCATCGGGCACGATCGCCGAGCGCGAGACGGCCGGTCGGGGATCCCTCGGGCGGGGTCCCTGGAATCCGGGCATCGAATCCGCCCTGCCGCGGGCCTTCCTGCCGCTCGCCTCCCTGTACCGGCCCGAGAACGTCTCGACCCGTCTCGACGACGCGCTGGAGCTGAGCGCGTTCTCCGGCCTGCCGCTACAGGACCTTGTCGCCTTCCGGCCCGAGCGCCTCGTCGTGCACGCGCTCCTGATCCGCGTGATGGCGGATCTCTCGGTGCCGGTTGGGGAGAAGTACGCCGACCTCGGCGTCAACTTCCGGCGGATCGTCGCGACGATCCTCTCGGATTTCATCGAGCCGCACGAGGCGGAGATCAGGGACGCCTTCGAGGCGGTGCGGGCGGAAGCCGATTCCATCCTCGAGCGGGAGATCGCCGCGATCCTGTCGCCGCCGGGCCCCGAGCCTGTCTCCGAGAAGACCGGATCCTGGCGGGCGTGGCTCGGCCTCGGTTCCCGCGCGCCCGCGCCCGCGCCGGCCCGCGCCGAGTCCACCGAGGAGCGGGCCTCGCGCCACCTCGCGGCGTGGCGTGCCCGCGAGGCCGCCGACGAGGCGTCGCTCGCGGCCTGTGCCAGCGCCGCCCTGCAGCGGGTCGTCTCCGCCATCATTCGCCATCGCGGCAAGCTCATGGGCGACCGCGCGCTCCTGCGCTCCCTCGCCTGCACGCTCGTGACGAACGATTATGGCAGCCGCCGGATCGGGAGCCTGATCGAGCCCTGGTTCCGGGAGGCGGTGGCGCGGGAGGGCTACCATGTCCTGGCGGCCCAGGAGCACCCGATCGTCATGAACGTGAAGGGCGCCTCGGCCTCCGGCAAGAGCACGATGCGCCCGCTGCAGCGGGCGCTCGCGGGACGCATCGGCGTCGCCTGGTCGGACTTCGCCGTGATCACGCCGGACATCTGGCGGAAGTACTTGCTCGACTACGACGCCCTCGGGCCGGCGCGCGGCTATGCCGGCACGCTGACGGGCCACGAGGTCGAGATCGTCGACAAGAAGCTCGACCGCTACATGGCGCGCAAGGCCGGCGAAGGGCGGATGTCGCATCTGCTGATCGACCGCTTCCGCTTCGACAGCTTCAACGCCGATGCCAGCAGCGAGGACGGCAGCCAGCTCCTCACCCGGTTCGGCCATCTCGTCTTCATGCTGTTCATGATCACGCCCCCGGACGCGACGGTGGAGCGGGCCTGGAAGCGGGGCGAGCAGTTCGGCCGCTACAAGGCCGTCGATGACCTCCTGGCGCACAACGTCGAGGCCTATACCGGCATGCCGCGCCTGTTTTTCACCTGGGCGCTCAAGGCCGAAAAGCGCGTCCACTACGAGTTCCTCGACAACAGCGTTCCGGAAGGCGAGCGCCCGCGCACCGTCGCCTTCGGGGTGAACGGCGTGATGACGATCCTCGACCTGAAGTTCCTGCTCGACGTCGACCGCTTCCGGAAGATCAACATCGACGCGGGCGAGCCCGGCGCCGTCTACCCGGATGCGGGCGCCATGGCGCCCGAGCGCAACACCGACTTCCTGCGCCAGTGCGCCCGCCGAATGGCAACGATCCGCTTCGCCGAGCACGGGACCGGACGGGTCTATGCCCGCCTCGACGGAGGGCGCCTGCGCTGCCTCGACCGGGAGGCCTATGCCCGCGCGCTCGGCGATCCGGACATGCGTGCGGCCTTCGCGGCGCTCGGCGGAGAGCGCCTGTGCGAGGATGCGGCGCCCGAGACTGCCGCCGAGACGATCCGGCGCGACGAGACCGAGACGCTCGGCGCCTGGGGCGGATGCCGCTGAGCGCTCAGGATTTCCGCCACGCCTGAAAGCGCGCCCATCGCGTCTCGATCCAGCGCGCCGCCCTCTCCATCGGCACCTTGAGCCCCGGCACGTCCTGCGCGAGCAGCGCGAGCCCGAGGGGCAGCATCCAGAGACCGAGCACCGGCAGGATGGAGAAGATGCCGCCGAGGATCAGCAGGAACGCGGCGATCAGGCGGATCCAGAGGCGGGAGGGCTCGCGCAGCCAGTCGACGCCCCGGCGCAGGGTGTCGGGCATCTTCTCGGACAGGCGCGTGACGCGCGCGTCCCAATCCTCGGCCGTGACGCTCATCGGTCCGACTTCCTCCGTCAAAGGCGGGGAAACGCGCGAGCGTCGCGAAGCGCTCCGCACGGGGCCGGCTGGCGTCCGGAGGCCCGAGCCCGTAAGAGGCGCGCGAAGGCCCGCGCCGCCGGGCTATCGGAGGAAGCATGCCTCGCCCGTTCCTTTCCCTCGCCGGAGCCGCGCTGATCGCCATGACCGCAACCGCAAACGCCGCCGACTACGTCACCCTGCCGTCGGGCCTGAAATACAAGGACGAGGTGGTGGGCACCGGCCCCGAGCCGAAGGCCGGCCAGAAGGTCACCGTCCAGTACACGGGCTGGCTCGACCAGGGCGGCGAGAAGGGCAAGAAGTTCGATTCCTCGCGCGACCGCAACCAGCCCTTCACCTTCACCCTCGGCCAGGGCCAGGTGATCCAGGGCTGGGACGTCGGCGTCGCCACCATGAAGACGGGCGGCAAGCGCACCCTCGTGATCCCGCCCGATCTCGGCTACGGTGCCCGCGGCGCCGGCGGCGTCATCCCGCCGAACGCCACGCTGATCTTCGACGTCGAGCTGCTCGGCGCCAAGTAGGCCAGCGCCGAGTAGGTCGGCGTCACGCGGCATAGACGGGCGGGCCCGGTCCCGGCGGGGGCGACACGATGCTGTTCACGCACCTCGCCGACGACCTCTTCCGGCCTCTCGCCTCTCCGAGCCGCGCCTTCAACGCGGCGCTCCTCCTGCACCTGCACCGGCGCGTCATGGGCGCGTCGGTGGAGCCGATCCGCAAGAGCGAGCTCCTCGCGGCGATCGGCGATTTCGCGGCCGGATGGACGCAGGCGCAGATCGCCGACGACGAAACAACGCCCGTCGACCCCGCGGAGCGGCGCTCGGCCCTCTACCGGCGCTTCACGGAATCCGGCTGGCTCGTGGAGCGGCGCGAGCGCTACGTGCCCGTGGTCGATTTCGATCCCGAGGCGCGCCTTCTGCTCGAGGAGCTGTCGCGCCTCGACCGCGGCGAGACCCGCTCCTATGGCGGCGCCGTCCTCGACGTGCTCGGCAGCCTCGAGAGCGCGGTGGCCAACCCCTCCGACCGCTCGGAGGCGCTCTCGAACGCGGCCAAATCCGCCCGCACCTTCCTCGGTCACGTGCGCTCGCTCGCCGGCTCGATGCGCAAGATCGAGGAGCGGATCCTGCGCGAGGAGGACCTGCGGGCGGCCTTCCGGCTCTATTTCGAGGATTTCGTCGAGCGCCACCTGATCAGCGACTACCGGACGCTGCACACCCGCTTCAACCCGTTCCGCTTCCGCTCCGCGATCGTGCGTGAGGCGGGCCAGGCGCTGCGCGACGCCCTGCTGATCCGCGGGCTCGCCGAGGCGCTGGTGCGCGAGGGGCGCGCCCCGGACCTCGCTTCGGCCGAGCGCAGGGTGCGGGTCGACCTCGCCGAGATCCTGGCGGTGTTCGAGGGACTTGACCGGCATCTCGAGGCCGTCGACGACATCGTCGCGCGGCTCGAGCGGCGCATCGCCTCGGCCGTGCGCTACCTGGACCGGCCGGATTCCCTCGGCATCGAGCGCAGTGCGGCGGCCCTGCGGGCGGCCGGCGCCGCCGCGGAGGCTCCGGATCTCCCGGCCGGCCTCTCGCTCCTGCGCCCGCCGATCGGCGAGGCGCATCTCTACACCCCGCGCCTGCGCCGGCCGCCGATCGAATCCGAACCCCTGCCGGAGATCCGGCTCGACCCTGCGATCGAGGCCTTCGTCAACGCCAAGGCGGAGTTCCGCCGCCGAACGACCGTCACCCCCGACACGATCGCGGCCTTCCTGGAGGTCAAGCTCGGGCAGAGGGCGGCGATCCGCGGCTCCGAGATCCCGGTGGCGGATGTCGACGAGTTCGTGATCTTCCAGCGCCTGCGCGAGATCGACGTCCTGTTCGACGGGCACCTGATGGAGCGCTACGCCCTGTCGCGCACGGACGGCCGCGTCTCGAACGGCTGGCTCGAATGCCCGGACTTCGTGGTGGAGCGGCGCCCCCATGCTTGAGCCCTTCCGCGCCATCATCGACGGCGACGAGCCGCCGCCCCCGGGCGCCCGCGCGCCGGACGCGGACGAACTCGCCCGTGCCCTCCAGGTGATGCTGAAGGGTCAGGTGATCTACAGCGACACGCCGGGCATCGGCCGCTCCTACGAGCTTGCCCGCCACTACGCGCCCTTCTTCAAGGACTACTTCGCCTGCCTCGGCTACGCCTTCGAGGTCTCGCACCGGGACCAGATGGTCTCGCTGCGGCTGCCGCCCGGTGGCGTGCGCCACGACATGGCCTCGGAGCGCCTGCGCAAGGACGAGACCCTGGTGCTGCTCGCCCTGCGGCTCGCCTACGAGGAGGGCCTGCGCGACCACCGAGTCACCACGGACGGCCTCGTCGAGTGCACCACCGACGACATCGCCGACCGCATCCGCACCGCGGCGCGCACGGAGCCGCCCGAGGAGGCGCGCCTCGTCGAGATCCTGCGCCTGTTCTCCCGCCGCGGCGCTCTTCGGCTCGGCGAGCGCGACCGCAGCGAGCGGGTCACGCCCCTCGCCGTGCTGCCGGGCATCGCCGTGGTCGCGCCCGATGCCTGGCTCGATGCGATCCGGGCCTGGGCGGAGGCGGGGGAGGTCTGAGAGAGACATCCTCCGCACGGGCGAGCGGGTCTGTCTCGCGCCGCCGCGGACCCCGGCGAGCTCGTCCGCGGCCGGCCCCGGACGGTGCGGCGGCGCGCGGACCGAGGAGGCGGGAGGGCTGCCCGGCCGCCTCATTCGCCCGCACCCGTGTCCCGGCTGCCCTTGTCTCGCCGGGAATCTCCGGCCAACTGGGCGCTCCTGACCTCGCGCCGTCCCGGCCGGACCATCCGGTTTGTACCTCCTCACCGACATCGCCCTGTCCAACTGGTACCTCATCCGGCGCGAGCAGATCCGGATCCGGGGGGCGGCGGCGCTCGTCGGGCCGACGGGGGCGGGCAAATCCACGATTTTCGACGCGGTCGGCACGGTGCTGGCCGGCAACAACGCGAGCCGGCTGGCGCTGAACGCCTCGGCTTCCGGCCGGAGCGCCCGGACCGTGCGCGACTATTGCCTCGGCTGGATCAGCGACCCGGCCGAGGGCGGGCGCCCGACCCGGGAGGCTTGCGAGACGGTGATCTGCCTGACCTTCGAGAACGAGGTCACAGGCCGCATCGTCTCCTTCGGCCTCGCGCTCGCCGCCCGCTCCGACGAGCAGAAGGAGGAGGTGCTCTCCCGCTTCATCGCGACGGGCCACCGCTTCGAGATCGCCGACTACGCCCGCACGACGCATGAGGGCAGCTTCACCGCGCCCTGGGCCGAGATCGCCGCGGACCTGCGGGCGCGCGCCGAGCGCTTCGAGGAATTCCGCACCTCGGGCGAGCGCTTCACCGCCGAGGTGCTGGCGACGCTCCGCGAGGGCGCGCCCGCGCCGGATCCGCGCCACTTCCTGCGCACGTTCTCGAATGCCGTCGCGTTCAAGCCAATCTTCGATTCGAGCGCCTTCGTGCGCTCCTTCGTGCTCGATCCCGAGCCACTCGACGTCGCCCGGATCCGCCAATCCGTCGAGAACTGGCGGCGCCTGCTGGAAACGATCGAGGAGCTCGAGGCGAAGCTGCAGCGTCTCGGCCGCCTCGTCACCCGCTACGAAGCCTGGGGCGACGGGGTGCTCGCCGCCGCGACGCACGAGGCCCGCGCGGCCTTCGCGGACCTGCGCCGGCGCAGCCTCGACTTCGTGGCGATCCGCACGCGGCTGCGCGACGGCAGCGAGGCGCTGCGAATCGCCCGCGAGAGCGTGCGCTCAAGCCAGGGCTTCGTGCGGGAGATCGACGGGGAGATCGCCGAGCGCAAGGCCCTCGTCGCGGGCAGCGCCCAGGAGGGGCGTCTCGCCGCCTCGAATGCCGGCCTCGCCATGCTGGAGCGGGACCGGCGCGAGCTGGCCGCCCGCGTCGCCGACCTCGTCGGCCTCGTCCAGCAGATGGGCAGGCTCAGCGCGGTGGCGGCGACGCTCCGGCAGGCCGCGCCGCAGGCCGCCCGCCTCGCGGAGGCCTGCGCCCGTTCCGGCCTGCGCAAGGAAGCGCCCCTCGACGAGACCCTGCGGGCGGATGGACTCCTGGCCAGCCTCCTCGACGGGCTCGCGCGGCTGCCCGCCTTCGACGAGGCCCTTGACCGGGCCGCGGAGGACGCGGCGCTGAAGGCCCGCGCCGAGGAGCTCGAGGCGGAGCGCACCGCCCCGCCGGTCGGCGGCGGGGGCGCGGCTGCGCGCCTGTCCTCCGACACGCTCGCGTTCCGGGCCGAGCTCGCACGCCGCGGCATCGACGGCGTGCCGATCTGCGAGCTCGCCGAGATCGTCGATCCGGTCTGGGGACCGGCGCTGGAGGCCCTGCTCGGGCGGGCGCGGGAGGCCCTGGTCGTCTCGCCCGACCGCCTCGAGGAGGCGCTCGGCATCCTGCAGGCCGGCCGCAACCAGTTCCACCGCTGCATCCTCGTCAAGACCACCGACACGGCGCGTCAGCGGGCACGGCGCTTCGACGAGGGGGCGCTGTCGATGATCGAGACGCGGGACGCCCATGCCGAGGCCTTCCTCGCCGTACGGCTCGGCGGCTACGATCTTGCCGAGAACGACGCGCAGCTCGCCCGGATGAGCCGGGCGGTAGCGCCGAGCGGGCGCACAACCGCCGGCATGGCCTACTCGGTGACGCGCTCGGTCGACCTCCTGATGACCCGCGGCCAGCAAGGTCCGACCCCGGAGAGCCGGCGCCGGCACGAGGCCGCGGTGGCGGAGGCGCGGCGCCTGCGCCAGGAGGCGTCGCTCCTGCGCGAGGCCGCCCGGGCGGCGGCGCAGATCCGCGCCCGCATCGCGCGGGGCGACCTCGACGTCGACGCGCTTCGGGAGGAGGCCGACGGCATCGAGGGACGCCGCCGGACGCTCGCCACCGAGCGCGAGGCCATCGAGAAGCGCGATACCGACGGGCTCGCGGCCGAGATCAAGGCGCTGAACGCCGAGCGCGTCGCCTATCTGCGCGAACTCGCCGAGGTGCTCGAGCCGAAGCTCGACGCGCTGCTCAGCGAGGAGGCGCAGCTTCGGGCGCGCCTCGCCTCCGGCAGGGAGGCCGTCCGTGCCGCCCTGTCGGCGCGACGCGGCGCCCTGAACCGTCTGCGAGGCGGTGATGCCCAGCGCGTGCGCCTCGCCCGCGCGCAGGCCCTCGACCCGGCCGAGGCGGCCTGCATCCGGCACGATTTCGCGGGGCTCGACGCGAAGGCGGTCAGCGCGCTCGCGGCGGCCGAGCGGAATGCCGCCCGCGAGGCCGGCGAGAGCGCGCGCTCGCACGGGCGCGCAGCCGAGCGGGACCTCGCCGAATACTGCGCGCAGTGGCGCATCGAGAACCCGCTCGCCAAGGGCGATGCCCTCGCGACCTCCGGCTACGACTGGGCGCGGCGCGAGCACGACGAGGTGGCGGGCCACGAGCTGCGGCGCTACCGCGCCCAGGCCGAGCGCGCCGAGGGCGAGATGCGCCGCCTGATGACCGAGGACCTGCTGACGCGCCTTGCCGACAAGTTCGAGCGGGTCCGGGCCCGCCTCGACGCGCTGAACGAGCGCCTCTCCTCCCAGACCTTCACGGGCCAGACCTACGCCTTCGAGGCCACCGTCGACCGGCGCTACGCTGCCGTCCACGCCCTCGCCACGGAGGTCGCGCGCTCGCCCGATGCGGCCCAATCCCTGCTGCCCGCGGCCGGGGAGGGACCGATGGCGGCGGCGCTGGAGGAGATCTCGGAGCTGATCGCCGGCAGCGAGGACGCGGCGCGGCTCGCCGATTACCGCAACTACTTCGTCTACGAGATCGGCATGCGGGACCGCGCGGGCAACCGCACCACCATGTCGAGCCGGGCGCTGCGCGGCTCGGGCGGCGAGGCCCAGGCGCCGTTCTATGTGGCGATCGCGGCCTCGCTCGCGAGCGCCTACTACCCGGGCGACCGGCCCGGCGACGAGAATCCCGGGCTCGGCCTGTGCCTCCTCGACGAGGCC
Organism: Methylobacterium nigriterrae; assembly: GCF_037106235.1. Classification (NCBI taxonomy): domain Bacteria; kingdom Pseudomonadati; phylum Pseudomonadota; class Alphaproteobacteria; order Hyphomicrobiales; family Methylobacteriaceae; genus Methylobacterium; species Methylobacterium nigriterrae. The sequence continues at coordinate 8,977 of NZ_JBAWTG010000018.1, forward strand.
TTCTCGAAGCTCGACGTGCGCAACTCGCAAGGGCTCGTCGATCTCTACCGGGCCTGGGGACTGCAACTCCTGATCGCGGCGCCCGAGGACAAGCGCACCACCCTCACGGAGGTGATGGACACGATCGTCACGGTCTACAAGAGTCCGGACCTGTCCTCGGTGCGGATTGAGTCCGAGCATCCGCTCGAGGCGGCCAAGCGCGCGCTCGCGGCGATCAATCCGGAGCGGCAGGGCATCGAGCGGTTCCGGGAGCGCGACGCGGCGGAGTGAGGCGCGCGGGGAAGTGCGAAAAAGGCACCGCCGGCTCAAGCGATCGGGGGAAAGTTCGACCGGCGGTGCCAGCCGGACGAGAGGGGGGTTGGCTCCTCCGGCCATCCCATGCCTACGGCCCGCCGCCGAGGGGAGCATTCACATACGTGAAGAGGGGCTGAGAAACTCGGTGACCGGGCCTCCTGCGTCCGCCGGGAACCCTACCGCGCATCGTTGGCGTCGAGCGTCCGGCCCTCGCGGTCGAGATGCAGATAGGCCGCGTTGAACAGTGCGACCGCCTGCAGCCTCTGCAGGTCGTGAATCGTCAGGACGCGCCCCTTCAGCGAGATCAGTCCCGATCCACGCAACTCCTGGAGGACCCGGTTGACATGGACGTTCGAGAGGCCGGTGGCCTCGCCGAGATCGACTTGCGTGAGGGGCAGCTCGCAGCTCGGCCCGTCGGTTAGGCCGACGGCGCGCAGGCGCAGGAACAGCTCGCACAGGAGATGCCCGAGGCGTTCGACGGCGGTGCGCTGGCCGAGGCTGACGGTCCATTCCCGCTGGACCGCCGCCGTGACGAGCATCGTCCAGATCAGGGCCCGGGCGAGGCGCGGGCTTGCATCGACGATGTCCTGAAGGGTGTCGCGCGCGATCTCGGCGATCGTTACCGGCGTGAGCGTGGCGAGCGAGTGGTCCATCTCGCGGACGGCGAAGGCATGCGGGTCGCAGGTATCGCCGGGAAGGAAGAAGGCGATGATCTGGCGGCGCCCGTCCGCGAGGGTCTTGTAGCGGCAGGCCCACCCGTCGAGAACGAGGCTGACGTCGCGGGGCGGATCGCCCTCCACGACGATGTCCTCGCGTGGACCGAGGCGGCGAACGCGCTGGGACGCCGCTGTGGCCAGGAGGCGCTTGTCGTCGTGTGACAACCGCACAAAACACTCCAGCCTGCGGATGAGTGGGTTTTCCATTGGCATGACCCCTGACGATCCGCAGCGCGTCGTCATGCCCTTAGACGCTTCGCCACGAAGGGGGCTTAACGTGCGTTATTTCAACGGCCCGCGCCGCCCCTTACTGCGGGCGAAGCGGGAGACGAGGCGGATTCGATGAGCGGTTCTGCGTGCCCCGCCGACCTGAACCGCGCGCGCGTGCTCGTGGTCGAGGACGAGTTCTTCCTTGCCGACGATCTCGCCCGTACGCTCGCTCGGTTCGGAGCGGACGTGGTGGGTCCGGTGGCGAGCGTCGGCGAGGCCCTCGACATCGTGGCCAGCGAAGCGCTCGACGCCGTCGTGCTCGACATCAATCTCCAGGGCGAGATGGCCTACCCGATCCTCGACGCGTTGCAGGCCCGCGGCACACCCCTCGTCATCGCCACGGGCTACGACCGGGGCGAGATCCCGTCGGCCTACGCGCAGCTTCCGCGCTGGGAGAAGCCGTTCAGCTACGACGCGCTGGTGGCGACGCTGCCCGCCCTCATGCGGCGCGGCGGCAGCGGCGATTGAGGCGGCGGGGCTCAGTGCAGAATCGGCGGACCGGGCGCCTCGATCCATCGGCTCGTCACGGAAGCGAAGGACAGGTGCAGGACGAGGCGCTGCTCGCAATCCTCCACCGCGAAAGCGCTGCGGCTCCAGTCGCCGACCCAGCCCGTCTCGTCGATCAGCCGGCGGGCGAGGCCGGCGGCATGCCCGAGGATATGCGCCGGGTCGCCGATCTCGACGCCCTCGTCGTCCCGGGTGAAGGTGCGGCCGGTCTGGAAATGGAAGAAGTAGCGGGCCATCGCGGTCTCCTGTCCGGACCTGCCGGAACAACGAGGCTAGCGCGGCGGCAGATCGACGTCCTTTACGTCTGCTAAAGATCAGACATCCGAAGCAATGGTGTTTCCGGAGCGCTTCGGGCTGCTTCCCGCCGCGCTTCATGTATGTAAATGCGCAACAAATCGGATTTCGAAAGTCTCGGCGCGTCGGATTCGTTTCCTCGTCCGACAGGCTCCGTCGGCTGTTCCTGCCCACATCCTGCCGACGGAGCCGCCTCGTCCACCGATCGCCCTCCGTGCTCGGTCCGGGCGCTCGGCGCGGCCCCGGCATCCGGCCGGCACCGTGCCGGCGGGCCCGCGCTCACGACCGGGCCGCAGGCTTCCGAGGCGCTCGCGCGGGCCGTGCTGCGGCGAGGGCAGGGGCCGCCGGCGGCTCGTCGCCGCCGAACCATTGTCCCCGCAATCCTCGCTCCGCGCTCAGTTCAGGTAGGTGCGGATCCAGTTCGGGGAGAGGATCTCGCCCTCCTCGGTGATGATCCAGGGCTGCTTGGCGGGATCGCTCAGGGCGCCGGCCGCGGCGGCGATCGCCTCGCGCAGCGTGTCGAACCGCTCAGGATGCGCCAGCGGTGAGCTCGCCGGCACGGTGCGCCAGATCGTCAGATCGGCGGGTCGTTCGAGAGCTTCGGTTTCCATGTCCAAATCGTCCTTCCGAACCATGTTCGTCCGCGCCGGTCCGGCCGTTCGACCGAGGAGGCGGGCCAGCCAGGGCGGACCATGCTTGCCCGAGAATGGAAGCATCTCTGGGGCGGCTTTGCGATCATTCCAGCCGCATTGCTGCGGCGAGACACACTATTGACGCAAGTTACACGCGGCGCTGTCCATGATTTTGACACAAACGACGCCGCGCCCGCTCCGGAAATGCTCTCCCTTCACTTGATGAAGATCGTGCACCCGAGGGGTGACCATTTCGTTAGCTTGAGTGCCGCGAGGCAACGGTGCGCTGTCACACCTCGGCGCTCATGCTTGACCAAGCGTTGAAGCCGGCAGCCTGAACGCCCAGTTAAGGGCGGCCGTCTCCGGCGGGGCCGGCGGCCGCGTGTGTCTTTCCGGCCTCAGAGCAGGCCGCTTGGGGAGTCGTGTCGTGCCGGATCGGTTCGGGCGCATCGTGCTGGCGGCGGTGCTGGTGCTCCTCGCGCTCTACGTCGCGCAGCCCTACGTCACGGCCCTCCTGTTCTCCGCCGAGACGCCGCGCGCCGTCACCGCACGGGGCGACCTCGCGCCCGCCGAGGCGACCACCGTCGCGCTGTTCGAGCGGGCGAGCCCCTCCGTCGTTCACGTCTTCGCCCAGGCCGCCGCCCAGGGCCGGGCCCTGATGAGCCTCGACGACGAGGACGAGCAGGGCCAGGGGCAGCAGGGCGGTACCCAGACGGGGACCGGCTTCGTCTGGGACGCGGCCGGCCACGTCGTGACGAACAACCACGTGGTCCAGGCGGCCACGCAGTCGGGCGGCTCGATCTCGGTGCGCCTGTCCTCCGGCGAGGTGGTTCCGGCCCGCGTCGTCGGGACCGCGCCCGCCTACGACCTCGCCGTGCTGCAGCTCGGGCGGACCTCCGCGGCGCCGCCGCTCGCTATCGGCACGTCGGCGGACCTGAAGGTCGGCCAGTCCGTCTACGCCATCGGAAACCCGTTCGGCCTCGACCACACCCTCACGACGGGCGTGATCAGCGCCCTGCAGCGGCGACTGCCGACGGGAGAGGGGCGTGAGCTCTCCGGCGTCATCCAGACCGATGCGGCGATCAATCCCGGCAATTCCGGCGGTCCGCTCCTCGATTCCGCGGGCCGGCTGATCGGCGTCAACACGGCGATCTTCTCGCCGTCGGGAGCGAGCGCCGGCATCGGCTTCGCGGTTCCGGTCGACACCGTGAACCGGGTGGTGCCGGACCTCATCCGCAACGGGCGCGTACGCAATCCCGGCATCGGCATCATCGCCGGGCAGGAGGCGACCGCGGCCCGCCTCGGCATCGACGGTGTCGTGGTGCTGCGCGTGCTGCGCGGCTCGCCCGCCGCGCAGGCGGGCCTGCGCGGCGTCGATCCGCAGACGGGCGAGATCGGCGACGTGATCGTGGGCATCGGCACGACGCCGGTGCACAGGCTCGCCGACCTCACGGCGGCGATCCAGGCAGCGGGCCTCGCCCAGGCGATCGATCTGATCGTGGAGCGCGACGGCCGCACCCGCACCGTCCGGGTGACCACGGCGGACGTGGCGGAGAACCGGCTGTGATACCGTTTCCGATGAAGCCGTCCGGGATGGGCATCCCGACGGGACCGATCGGATGTCCCATGAGATCCTGCCTCGTCGCCGTCATGCTCCTCGCCGCGGTCCCGGCCCCGGCCGGCGAGCCCTCCGCCCGCCCGCGGCTCTGCCCCGAGGATGCGCCCGAGGGCGTCCGCCTGCCGCCCCGGCGCGGCTGCGACCGGCCCGGGGGCCGGACCGCGACCGCGCCGGACGGGTTCCGGGACCTTGGCAACGGCGTAAAGCTGAAGATCGGCGGGCGGGTCGGCGCCGAGTACGACGTGCGGCGCTAGAGCCGTGGCGCTCGTCCTCGGCCTTCTCGCCTGTCTCGGGCTGTGGTGGTTCTTGAGGAACCGCGGTCGCCTCGCCCCCTCGGTCACGAGCGTGCTGCCGCGGCGCGCCGGCGCCTGGAGCGCGCTCCTGCTCGCGGCCCTGCTCCTCGTCCGCGGCCAGTTCGGCCCGGCGCTCGTCCTCGGCCTCGCCGGCGTCTGGCTTCTCGAGGGGCCGGAGCGCCTCGGCCGTCGCCTGCGCGACCTCGTCGGCCGCCGGTCGGCGAACATGCGCCGCCGGTCCGCCGTGATCGAGCTGGAGATCCGGCCGGACGGCAGCCCGGGCGAGGGGGTCGTGCTCGCCGGCCCGCTCGCGGGGGAGCGCCTCGAGGCCCTGGCGCCCGCCGCGCTCCTCGACCTTCTCGCCCTGTGCCGCGCGCAGGATCCGGAGGGCGCGCGCCTGCTAGAGGCGTATCTCGACCGCTGGCACCCCGGCTGGCGTGTAGACGCTGAGCGCGATGGCGACGCGCGGCCGCGCCGCCCGCCGGACCCAGGGGCGATGACGCAGGAGGAGGCCTATCAGATCCTGGGGCTTCAGAGCGGGGCGACCCCAGAGGAGGTCCGGGCGGCCCACAGGGCTCTGATGAAGCGGCTTCACCCTGACCAGGGCGGAAGCGCCGAGCGCGCCGCGCGCGTCAACGCGGCTCGAGACAGGTTGTTGAACCGACATCGCTGAGACTCCACGCGCGTTGCCAGATGCTCACATCGCGCCGCATACGCCGCGGCGCCGTGCCGCCGGCGCGGGCGGCAGGCGCGTCTTGCGTCCGCTGCCGCGAATCTCGTCGGCGCGGCGGGACAGGGCCGCGCGGGGACCCGGATGCTCAGCTCCGGGTCGCGAAGCAGTTGAAGCCGCTGCGCTTCAGCACCTTGCAGGCATCCTGGGCCGAATCCTGCTCGGAAAAGCCCGAGAAGCGGGCCCGGTACAGGGTCGCACCGCCGTGCTCCACCTTGACCGTGTAGGGGGCCGCCTTGGCGAGGGTGCCGCCGCCGCTCCTGCGGGCATCCGCGAGCATCGACTTCGCCTTGTCCTCGTCGTCCATCGCACCGAGCTGGATCACCCAGGGAGTCGGCACGACGCGCGGGCCGGACAGCGCCTTCGGGGCCTCGGTGCGGGCGGGGCCGCCATCGACGGAGGCGAGGCGCGCCTCGGACTTGCCGGTTCCCGGGAAGGGAGCTTGCCCGCCGCCCGGCGCCGCGTAGGCCTGGGCCGCCTTCGGCAGGGCCTGCGGGCCGGGCTTCCAGCCCGGGCCGGCACTGCCGGGCGTAGTGGTGGCGCGGTTCGGGGTGATGTCGAGGGGCTGGCCGCGCGCCGTCGAGGCGGTGGTCTCGATCTCCTCGTCCTCCGCCGAGGCGACCTGGGTGCGGGTGCGCGAGACGGCATCGGCCACGACCGCCGGGCGCGTGCGCTCGGCGATCTCCGTGGTGGGCGCCGCCTGCCGGGCGCCCGCATAGGCACGCGGCAGGCTCGCCCGAACGAGGTCGGCCATGATCCGGTCGCGGCTCGCGCCCGACTTGCCGCCGAGCACGATCGCGACGATCTGGCGATCGTCGGACTTCGCCGCCGTCATCAGGTTGAAGCCCGAATCGCGGGTGTAGCCGGTCTTGATCCCGTCCACGCCCTCGACTCGGCCGAGGAGATGGTTGTGGTTGCCGATCACCCGCCCGCGGAAAGCGAAGGAGCGGGTCTGGAAGTAGCGGTAGTAGCGCGGGAAGCGGTCCTGGATCGCGCGTGCCAGGATCGTGAGGTCGCGCGCCGTGGTGACCTGATCCGCGTCCGGGAGGCCGGAGGCGTTGGCGTAGTTCGTCCGGCTCATGCCCAGAGCATGGGCCTTGGCGGTCATCAGCTGCGCGAAGCGCTCCTCGGAGCCCGCGATGTTCTCGCCGATGGCGCAGGCCACGTCGTTGGCCGATTTCGTGACGATGGCCTTGATGGCATCTTCAACCTCGATCGTGGAGCCGGGGCGCAGCCCGAGTTTCGAGGGGGCCTGCGCGGCCGCGCGGGCCGAGATCGTGAGCTCGGAATCGAGTGCGAAGCGACCCTTCTCCATCTGCTCGAAGAGCATGTAGAGGGTCATCACCTTGGTGATCGAGGCCGGGTGGCGCAGCGAATCCTCGTTGACCGCGTGGAGGGTCTTGCCCGTCTTCACGTCCACCACCATCGCGGCATAGGGCGGGTTGTAGCCGCCGCCTCCGCGGGCGTGGGCGTGGCCGTGGCGCCGGCGGGCCTCGGCGGGCGAGGCCAGAGCCGTGAGGACGGCCGCGGCGACCAGCGCGGCGGGAATGGCACGGGACGTCCGGGAGCCGCTCACTACGCTACGCATCACGACCGACCGCCCCTGACCCTCCGGCATCGCCGGTTTGCATCGCACCATCCAGGCGAGGGCCGCCGCACGCCGTGCCCTCGCAACGTCTGTCAAATACGGTAGGCCGACGCGGTTACGGGGCGGTTAATGGATTCGGGCGCTTTCGTGGTCTCTTATCGCACCGCAGCATAGACTTGACGCTTCATGTTGCAGTGCACATATTTGCCGCGCCGGCAGTCCGATTCGTAGGGGTCCGATCCGGCACCTTTGCAACGCGAACGCGGAAGGGGTGCCCGAACGGGCGCCGGAGACGAGACATGACCCAAGCCACCGAGAAGACCGAGGCCGCCCTCAAGACCGGCATGGACGCCGTGATGAAGAGCTTCGGCGCCGCCTCGAAGACCGCCCAGACCATCGGCGTCGAGTGGGTGGATTTCACCAAGCAGTCGTTCGAGCACACCGTCGCGACTGCCGAGAAACTCGCCAAGGCCGGCACGCTGGGCAAGGCGATGGAGATCCAAGCCGAGTACGTGAAGGGCTCCTACGAGCGCGGGCTCGCCCAGGCCGCGACGCTGCGCGACCTCTACGCGGCCCTCGCCAAGGACGTGGCGAAGCCCTTCGAGGGTCTGACCCTGACGAAGGCCGCCTGACGCCGAGGCCCGGCCGCGCCTCCTGCGGGCGGCCGGGACGCCCCGTCGAGGCGGATACCGGTTCGGCGCGGGCAGCGGGGGCCAGACGAGTACCCGAGGCGTGATCGGCCCGAGACGGTCGGGCATGGCTCGAGGATCATGCGAGGCGCCAGCCCGCCGCCCGCCCTCGCGTTGCCGTCGCCGCTCTGTTGCGGCGATCGCGCGCCGATTCCATGCGGGGTACGCCCATTGCGCAGGCGGCGCGGCGCCGACGATCGCAGGGACACCGCGACAGATACGGACAAGTGCGCGCAGCCGACTGGCGAAGTCGCGCCCCGACCTATAGATTGCCGTCGAAGCGAGCGCGCCTCGCCGGCGCGCCCCGCGAGCACCTCTGCCGCTGATGGGGTAGGTTCGATTCAGATGTCTCACGTCCCGACGATGCGGGGCTCCGCATTCCTGCCCGTCGCGTCCCGGCCGGGCATAGAGCGGACCACGGTCATGGCCGCCTCGGGTCCGCGCGCGCCGGGGGGCGACGACCGCTCGAACACCGCAATCATCACCCGGACCAAGCCGCGCACGAAGCGGCCGAGCCTCTACCGGGTGCTGCTCCTCAACGACGACTACACGCCGATGGAGTTCGTGGTCCACGTCGTGGAGCGCTTCTTCAACAAGAGCCACGAGGACGCGTATCAGATCATGATGCACGTCCATCAGAACGGCGTCGGGGAGTGCGGCGTGTTCACCTATGAGGTCGCCGAGACCAAGGTGACGCAGGTGATGGACTTTGCCCGCAAACACCAACATCCTCTCCAGTGCGTTATGGAAAAGAAATAGGCATCCCAGACAGAGGCCAGAGCTTTGCCAAGCTTCTCACGCAGCCTAGAACAAGCCCTTCACCGCGCCCTGGCGCTCGCCGGGGAACGCCGGCACGAATACGCGACGCTGGAGCACCTGCTCCTCGCCCTGGTGGATGACCAGGACGCGGCCGCCGTGATGCGGGCCTGCAACGTCGAGATCGATGCGCTGAAGCGGAGCCTCGTCGAGTACGTCGATACCGAACTCTCGAACCTCACCGGCGACGGGCGCCAGGATGCCAAGCCCACGGCCGGCTTCCAGCGCGTGATCCAGCGGGCGGTGATCCACGTGCAATCCTCCGGCCGCGAGGAGGTGACGGGGGCGAACGTGCTGGTGGCCATCTTCGCCGAGCGCGAGAGCCACGCTGCCTACTTCCTGCAGGAGCAGGACATGACCCGCTACGACGCGGTCAACTACATCAGCCACGGCATCGCCAAACGGCCCGGCGCCTCCGAGTCGAAGCCCGTCCGCGGCGCGGACGAGGAGGGCTCGGGCGAGCGTCCGAGCAGCGAGGAGGGCGAGAGCCGCGCCAAGAAGAAGGGCGATGCCCTCGACGCCTACTGCGTCAACCTCAACAAGAAGGCCCGGGACGGCAAGATCGACCCGCTGATCGGCCGCGAGAGCGAGGTGCAGCGCACAATCCAGGTTCTCTGCCGCCGCCAGAAGAACAACCCGCTGCTCGTCGGCGATCCGGGCGTCGGCAAGACCGCGATCGCGGAAGGGCTCGCGCGCAAGATCATCCAGCACGAGGTGCCGGAGGTCCTGGCCGACGCCACCGTCTTCTCCCTCGATATGGGGACGCTGCTCGCCGGCACACGCTACCGCGGCGACTTCGAGGAGCGCCTGAAGCAGGTGATGAAGGAGATCGAGGCGCATCCGAACGCCATCATGTTCATCGACGAGATCCACACCGTGATCGGCGCGGGCGCCACCTCCGGCGGCGCGATGGACGCCTCGAACCTGCTCAAGCCTGCGCTGGCGTCGGGCACGCTGCGCTGCATCGGCTCGACCACCTACAAGGAGTACCGCCAGTACTTCGAGAAGGACCGCGCGCTGGTGCGCCGCTTCCAGAAGATCGACGTTAACGAGCCCTCGATCCCGGACGCGATCGAGATCGTGAAGGGGCTGCGCCCCTACTTCGAGGAGTTCCACAAGCTCAAGTACACGACCGACGCCGTCAAGGCTGCCGTTGAGCTCTCGGCGAGATACATCAACGACCGCAAGCTGCCCGACAAGGCGATCGACGTCATCGACGAGACCGGCGCCTCGCAGATGCTGCTGCCGGAGGCGCGCCGCAAGCGCACCATCGGCGTCAAGGAGATCGAGGCGACCATCGCCACAATGGCCCGTATCCCGCCGAAAACCGTCTCGAAGGACGACGCGGTCGTCCTCCAGAACCTCACCGAGAACCTGAAGCGGGTCGTCTACGGCCAGTCGAACGCCATCGAGGCCTTGACCTCGGCGATCAAGCTCGCCCGCGCCGGCCTGCGCGATCCCGACAAGCCGATCGGCTCCTACCTGTTCGCCGGACCGACCGGCGTCGGCAAGACGGAGGCCGCCAAGCAACTCGCCGCATCGCTCGGCGTCGAGATGCTGCGCTTCGACATGTCGGAGTACATGGAGCGGCACACGGTGAGCCGCCTGATCGGTGCGCCACCAGGCTATGTGGGCTTCGACCAGGGCGGCCTGCTCACCGACGGGATCGACCAGCACCCGCACTGCGTGCTTCTCCTCGACGAGATCGAGAAGGCGCACCCGGACCTGTTCAACATCCTCCTCCAGGTGATGGACCACGGGAAGCTGACCGACCACAACGGCAAGCAGGTCGATTTCCGCAACGTGATCATCATCATGACGTCCAATGCGGGCGCCTCGGATCTCGCCAAGTCGGCCTACGGCTTCACCCAGACCAAGCGGTCGGGCGACGACGTCGAGGCAATAAACCGGCTGTTCGCGCCGGAATTTCGCAACCGTCTCGACGCGATCATCTCGTTCGGGCACCTGCCAAAGGAGGTCGTCGCCAAGGTCGTCGACAAGTTCGTCCTGCAGCTCGAGGCGCAGCTCGCCGACCGCAACGTGACGATCGAGCTCTCGGACGAGGCCCGCGACTGGCTGGTCGAGCACGGCTACGACGACGCGATGGGCGCCCGGCCCATGGCACGGCTGATCCAGTCGACCATCAAGACTCCGCTGGCCGACGAGGTGCTGTTCGGCAAGCTCAAGGACGGCGGCGCGGTGTGCGTGGTGGTGCGCAAGCCCGAGGATGCGGAGGCCAAGGCCGGCGCCAAGGACAGCCTCGGCTTCGAGTTCCCGGCCGGCCCCGTGACGCCGAAGCCCGAGAAGGACGTGACCAACGCGGCCAAGAAGCACAAGCGTTCGAAGCCGCGCGCGGCGACCCGCAAGAAGGCCCAGAAGGACGACAAGGGCGGCGGCTCCGGCGGGTCGGGCGGCGTGCGCACCGTCCCGAAGGTGCCGCTGGTGCGGGCCTGACCGCGCCGCGTCGCGCCGCGCGAGGCTTCTGTCTCTCGCCACGAGAGAGTAAGAGCGCGGCGCGCCAAGTGCCGCGCGTGACACGAAGGGGGCGACAGGATGAGCGAATTGCATGAGGGCCCCCTCACGCCCATCTCCCACCCGGCCCCCCCTCCGCAGAAGCAGACGCTGACCGCGCGCGAGGAGCGCCGGCGCCGGCGCAAGCGCCGCCGCCGGGGCGAGGAGATCCTGGGCTGGTTCCTGGTGCCGGTGATCATCTTCGGGATCTACTGGGGCATCAGCGCGGGTTTCGAGTTTCTCGGAACCTCGCCGGGGCAGGTCTGGGATCAGCTCATGCAGGTCAAGGCGATGATGGAGAAGCGCGCCTGATCCCCGGGGTGGACGCGCACGGGCGCCGCGCGTCCTGATCGGCGGACCGCTCATGCCGCTCACCCGCCGCAGCCTTCTCGCCGGAGCCGCCCTTCTCGCGGCACCGCCGCTGCGCGCGGCTCCCCGGGACGGCCCCGTCATCGTCGTGGGCGCTGGAGCGGCCGGGCTCGCGGCCGCGGCGTTCCTGGGCCGCGCCGGTCACGCCTTCGTGCTGATCGAGGCACGCGGGCGCATCGGCGGGCGGGCCTTCACGGACCGCAGCCTCGGCCCCGACGCCGCCTTCGACGCCGGCGCGCAGTACATCCACTGGGCCGAGCGCAACCCCTGGCGGGCGGTAGCCGAGCGCGCGCAGGCCAGGATCGGCGCGGATTCCGGCTGGGCGCGCACCCTCCTGATCGACGGACGGCCCGCCACCGAGGCCGAGCGCAGCGCGCGGCGCGCGGGCTTCGCGGCGCTCGACGCACTGCTCGCGCCGATCGACGCCACCGACCGTTCCGTCCGCGAGGCGGCGCAGGCGGGCGGGCCGGATGCGGCGCAGGCCGCCGCCAGCCTCACCCGCATGTCTCTCGGCGAGGAGCCCGAGCGCGTCTCCGTGGCCGATTACGCCCGGCTCTGGTCCGGTGTCGATCTCTGGGTCGACGGCTACGGGGACCTCGTGGCGCGCCACCACGCGGATCTGCCGGTCAGCCTCGACACGCGCGCCACCGCGATCGACTGGTCGGGAACGGGCGTCGCGGTCGAGACGAGCCGGGGCAGCCTGGCGGGCGCCGCCGTCATCGTCACAGTGCCGGTCGGCGTGCTCCGGAGCGGCGCCGTTCGCTTCACCCCGACTCTGCCGGTGACCGCGGCGGAGGCCCTCGATGGTCTCGGGATGGGAGCCTACACCAAGATCGCGCTGCGCCTCGATCCCGCGCGCCTCGATATCCGGGAGGTGGGCGATGCCGTGTCGGTCGCGCGGCGCGAGAGCCGCGATCTCACGATGTATCTCGAGATGGCGCCCTTCGATCGGCCGCTCGCCGTCGCCAATCTCGGCGGCGACGGCGCCCGCGCCCTCTGCGAGGCCGGGGAGGCGGCGGCGATCGCCGAGGCGACGGACCGCCTCGCCGCGATCCTGGGGAACCGGGCGCGCGAGGCCGTCACGGCCGGGCGCTTGGCCGGGTGGTGGAATGATCCCCTCGCGCACGGGGCCTATTCCATCGCGCGTCCCGGTCGCGCCGAGGCGCGCCTCGCCCTGCGGCGGCCGGTGGCGGACCGGGTCTTCTTCGCCGGCGAGGCGCTCGGCGAGGGCGGCGCGATGACGGTCGGCGGCGCCACCCTCGACGGCGAGCGCGCGGCCGCCGCGGTCCTGCGGGCCCTGGCGAGCTGACCGGTCCATCGGCGCGCGGGGTCGCGCGTCGAGGCCGCGTCGGCGGACCGGGCGAGGGATCAGGTCTCTCCGGAAAGGTCGCGCCCTTCACCCTCGCCTGAGCGCATGCACGGCGAACAGACGCTCCGGATCGGTCCAGACGGCGCCCGGGACCCAGCCGGCCGCCGCGGCGAGGGCGCGGAAGCTCTCAACAGTGTACTTGTAACTGTTCTCGGTGTGGATCGTCTCGCCCTCCGTGAAGGCGAAACACCGCCCGGCCACGCCGACGGTCTGAGCCCGCGTGCTGACGAGATGCATCTCGATGCGCGAGGCGTGCCCGTTGAACAACGCCCGGTGCCGGAATGACGCGAGGTCGAGATCGCCGCCGAGCTCGCGGTTGATCCGGGCCAGAAGATTGAGGTTGAAGCGCGCCGTGACCCCCGCCGCATCGTCGTAGGCCGCCTCGAGCACGGTCCTGTCCTTCACGAGGTCGACGCCGACGATCAGGGTCGCGCCGTTCCCCAGGACGCGGCCGAACTGCGCGAGGAGCCGGCTCGCCTCCGGCGGCTCGAAATTGCCGATGGTGGAGCCCGGGAAGAACCCGGCGACCCCCTCGGTCCCGACCCCCGCCGGCAGGGCGAAGGGCTGCGTGAAATCGGCCGCCACCGGCTCGACCCGCAGCTTCGGGAAATCCGCTCTCAGGACCGCCGCCTCGCTCAGCAGGAAGCTCTCCGAGACGTCGACCGGCACGTAGGCCCGGAGGTCCGGCAGATGGCGCAGCAGGCGCCGCACCTTCACGGTCGAGCCGCTGCCGAACTCGACGAGGGTCGCGCGCGGCGGCAGCGCGGCGGCGATCTCGGGCCCCCGCGCGTCCAGGATGCCGAGCTCGGTCCGGGTCGGGTAATATTCCGGCAGCCGCGTAATCTCCTCGAACAGGTCGGAGCCCGCCGCATCGTAGAAGTACTTCGCCGGCAGCACCTTCTGGGGCTTGGCGAAGCCCGCCAGTACGTCCTCGAGGAAAGCCCGGTCGTCCGGCAGGCGGCTCAGCGGGGTCGCGTCCTTGAAGACGGGCTTGACGGTCACGGGCTCACTCCGGGGAACGCTGCGGGGATGATGGAAAGGCGCCGGTCAGCCGCGAACCTGCGCGAGGCGCAGGCCGGTGAACTGCCAGCGCTGATGCGGGTAGAAGAAGTTGCGGTAGGGCACCCGCGCGTGCCCCTCCGGCGTCGCCACCGACGAGCCGCGCAGCACGAACTGGTTCGACATGAACTTGCCGTTGTACTCGCCGAGAGCCCCGGCGATCGGCCGGTAGCCCGGATAGGCCGCGTAGGCGCTGCGGGTCCATTGCCAGACAAGGCCGAAGGCGTCGTCGAGGGCGCCGTCGCGCGCGGCGACCTCCCAATCCTGCTCGGTCGGCAGGTCGCGCCCGGCCCAGCGGGCATAGGCGTCGGCCTCGTAGTAGCTGATGTGGGTGACGGGGAGCGCCGGGTCCACGGGCCTGACGCCGGCGAGTGTCATGGTGGCCCAGCCCTCGCGCTCGCACGCGCCCTCGCGCCGCCAGTAGCCTGGCGCTTCCCAGCCCTCGGCCTGCGCGGCGATCCAGCCGTCCGAGAGCCAGAGCTCGGGCCGCGCGTAGCCACCATCCTGCATGAAGGCGAGCCACTGCGCGTTCGTGACCAGCGCCCGGTCGATGCGGCAGGGCAGGATCAGCGCGTCGTGGCGGGGCGATTCGTTGTCGAAGGCGAAGCCGTCGCCCGCATGGCCGATCTGCGTGATGCCGCCGCGCAGCTCCGCGGTGCCGCCGCGCCCCTGCGGCCGGGGAAAGCGCCAGTCCGGGTCATAGGCCGGCCCGAGCGGGTTCTGCGCGAAGGCGTGCAGGATGTCGGTGAGGATGAGCTCCTGGTGCTGCTGCTCGTGGTAGAGGCCGATCTCGACGATCGCCAGGATCCGCTCGAGCGCCGCGGGCGACGCTTGCATCAGGAGGGCCTCGACCGCCCCGTCCACGTGAGCGCGGTAGGCCGCGACCTCCCCCGCCGAGGGCCGGGTGATCAGGCCGCGGCTGATCCGCGGCTGGCGCGGACCGGCGGCCACGTAATACGAGTTGAACAGGTAGTGCAGGCGCTCATCGTAGATGGCGTAGCCGGCCGCGTGCTCGCGAAGCAGGAACTGCTCGAAGAACCAGGTCGTGTGGGCGCGGTGCCACTTGGTCGGGCTCGCATCCGCCATCGACTGGATCTGCTGGTCCTCCGGGGAGAGGGGTGCGGCGCGCCGCTCGGTCTCGTCGCGCACCTGGCGGAAGGCCGCGATCCAGGCCTGCCGGTCCGCCGGACGGGCCGACAGGTGGGGCGGCGGGAAGGCCGGGCCTCCCGCCCGCTGCGGGGCCGTGTCGCGGATCGCCGCCGTCGCTGCCATGCCGTTTGTCCCTGATTGCCCTCGCGACGGAGAAAGCCGTCCCAAGAGAAGGCGCGGACGAGGGAAATATGTACCGTGCCGCCCACGGCAACGCTGGAGGGCCCGGTTCTGTTCGTCGCAGCCAGGCCCTGCGTCGCCTCCCGTGCAGTCGCGCACGTGGACTCGTGCATTAGGGCTCGCACACGGAGCTTCGGGGACGGGCTCCGGGTTGCGGATTCGTTACCGCGTTCCGCAGCCATTTTGCGGCCGCAGTGAGATGGCCTTAACCCTCGCAGGCCGACACTGCGCCACGCGTACGCTGCCGGACCTGTTTCTGATGCGGATCGATCTCATGGCCGGGGCCAGCCTGTCCGCCGTCGCCCTTCGCGCGGCGCCGGAGCCCACCATCCTCGTGTTCGATTCCGGGCTCGGCGGCCTCACCGTCCTGGAGCAGGTGCGCCGCGCGCGGCCCGACGCCCGCTACGTCTACGCCGCCGACGACGCGGCCTTCCCATACGGCCGGCTGTCGGAGGCGACCCTCGTCACGCGCGTTCTCGCCGTGATGGAGCGCCTTCTGGCGCGCCACCGCCCTGACCTCGTGGTGATCGCCTGCAACACGGCCTCGACCCTCGTCCTGCCAGTGCTGCGCCAGACCTTCCCGACGCCCTTCGTCGGCGTCGTCCCGCCGATCAAGCCGGCGGCCGAGACCACGCGCTCGCGCCTCGTCTCGCTGCTCGCCACGCCCGGCACGGTCGCCCGCGCCTACACGCACGACCTGATCCGGACCTACGCGAACGCCTGCCGGGTGTTGCTCGTCGGCTCGCCGAACCTCGCGAACTACGCCGAGGCGGAACTCGCCGGCACGCCGGTATCGGACACGGCGCTCGCGGCCGAGATCGCGCCGTGCTTCGTCAGCGCGGAGGACGGGCGGCGCACGGATGTCGTCTGCCTCGCCTGCACGCATTATCCGCTGCTGCTTGGCCGCTTCGAGCGCCTCGCGCCCTGGCCCGTGACCTGGATCGACCCGGCCCCCGCCATCGCCCGGCGGGTGGTTCAACTCCTCGGCCCGGCGGACCGGGCCTCCCGCGCGGCCGAACCGTCGGTCCTCGGGGCCTTCACGGGCGGCGAGGGCCTGAGCGCTCCCCTGCGCGCCTCGCTGGCGGGGCGGGGCCTCGGCGAGGTCGGCATCGAGGCGATGCCGCTCGCCATGCAGTAGCGGCGGCTACCACCGCATCGACCTGAGGCGGCAATACCCACCCATATTCTGGTAGCCCGCCGGGCAGCGCCGAACGCAGGCCCCGGCCGCGAACTTGAGCGGCGGCGGGCAAGCGTTGCGGAAGCGCTGCTCCCGGTACACGTAGGATTGCGCCGGGCCGGCCAGGGCGGGAACGGCCGCGCCGGCCGGCAGCGCGACGGCGAGGACGAGGAGGGCGGCGCGCGCGAGGCGAGTGGACATCGGATCATCCGGGCGGGTTCGTCGCTCAACGCGACCGATCGCGATCCGTTCGGTCACGTTTCCGTCGCGGCGCCTCGGCCCATCGCTGTCGGCGAGGATTGACCATCCGGCGCGCCTGCACTAAGGACGCCGGGTTCGCGGGGCTCCGATGAGGGGCCCCGTGGCTTTTTCATACGCACCCGCGGGTGGGCTCATCCCCGCCCTGTCGTCCCGAGGGCTCGGTCCCCGGGGAGAGGAGGGCGCGTTCCTCGTATGTGACACGTTGAGAGGATACGCGATGTCGAAGCGCGTTCAGGCGAAGCACAAGCTCGATCGCCGCATGGGCCAGAACATCTGGGGCCGCCCGAAGAGCCCCGTGAACCGCCGCGAGTACGGTCCCGGCCAGCACGGCCAGCGCCGCAAGGGCAAGATGAGCGACTTCGGCACGCAGCTGCGCGCCAAGCAGAAGCTCAAGGGCTATTACGGCAACATCACCGAGAAGCAGTTCCGCCGCTACTACGCCGAGGCGATCCGCCTGCGCGGCGATTCCGGCGAGAACCTGATCGGCCTTCTCGAGCGCCGCCTCGACGCCGTGGTCTACCGCGCGAAGTTCGTCGCGACCCCGTTCGCGGCGCGCCAGTTCGTCAACCACGGCCACATCAAGGTCAACGGCCGCCGCGTGAACATCCCGAGCTACCTCGTGAAGCCCGGCGACGTGATCGAGGTGAAGGAAGCCTCGCGCCAGCTCGAGATCGTCGTGGTGGCGAGCCAGCTCGCCGAGCGCGACGTGCCGGACTACATCGAGGTCGACCACCAGAAGATGACCGCCCGCGTCACCCGCGTGCCGGGCCTCTCCGAGGTGCCCTACGCGGTGCAGATGGAGCCGAACCTCGTCATCGAGTTCTACTCGCGCTGATCGCGGTCAGGTAGCCGCGTTGTTCGAAGGGCCGTCCGCGAGGGCGGCCCTTCTGCGTTGGGGGGCGGTCTCTCCCGGCCGGGCGACGGGATCGTCGCCGCCCACGCGATGCAGCCGTGTTCGCCCGGACCGCGGAGGGGCCGGGGCGCGCCGGCCGGGTCCACTCGGGGCTTCAGCAGCCCCGGCAGATCGAGCCCATCGTCGTGCGCATCTTGGTGTCCCAGGCCTTGTCGCGCGCGGCCGCCGCCTTCTGGGCCTTGGCCATCTCGGCCTGCGTGGTCGGGTTGAGCGGCGTGGCCGCGGCGGCGCCGGGCGGCGGCTTGGTGACGCCGGTCGCCGTGATGTTGCGCCCGGGCCTCTGCGCGGAGGCGCCCGGCGCGGGTTGCTGGGCCAGGACCGGCAGGGCCAGGATCGGCAGGGTCAGGAGGGGGGCGGCGAGGGTGGTCGCGGCCAGGATGCGGCGCATGGACAGGTGATCCCCGGAAGATAAGCTCCGCCGCGATCGCGTCCCGAACCCGGGTTCGGGACGCGTCTGCCCGGCTGCGATCCGAACGTTAACGTTCGGGATGGCAGGAATTATGGCGTGCGATTCATGGCTAAAGCGTTCCCTGCGGGCTCGGATGCCGCCGGATCTGTGGACGATCCGATGGCCGCGACACACCGAGCGCGGCCGGCCAACCGGCGGGAGGCGATCGCCGCGGCGCTGCGCCGCCTCGCCCCGCGCCTGCCCGCCTTCGAGGCCGAGGCGGCTCTCGACCGGGCGCTGACGAGCGCGGGCCTGCGCCGCGCGGCGCCCGAGACGGCCGCCCGCCTCGCGCTGACCGCCTATGCCCGCCACGTCTTCACCGACTACGACGATCTCCTCGCCGAGGGCTACGATCGCGACAGCGCCCGCCACTTCGTGCTCGAGGACCTCAACGCCGTCCTGATCGCCTGGGGCGCCCCCGCGATCCCCGAGGAGGAGGCGGGTTCCGAGGGCGATCACATCTCCTGAAACGTCCGGAATCCAGCGCGGCGGGAGATCGAACCGTCACGCCGGGAGGTGTAGGGTCCGTCCGCCGCGATCCGCGGCGAGCAGAGGAGTCCGGAGTATGAAGATCAGCGCGCGCAACGTCCTGAAGGGCACCGTCGTCTCCATCGAGAAGGGCGCCACCACCGCACACGTGAAGATCGAGATCTCGCCCGGGCAGGTCGTCACCGCCGCGATCACCAACGAATCCGTCGAGGCCCTGAAGCTGGTCAATGGCGGCCAGGCCTACGCCGTCGTGAAGTCCTCCGACGTCATGGTGGCGGTGGATTGAGGCGGATGCGTACGCGCGCTGCCCTCAGCCTCGCCCTCTGTCTCGCCGCCGGCGCCGTCGGGGCGCAGGAAGGCCAAGCCGGCACCGCGGTGCCGCCGGCCTGCATGGATTTCGCGTGGCCCCTGCTGCGCGAGCAGGCCTGGTTCGCCGCCCCGGGCCTCGCGGAGGTCGCCTCCGGCGCGACCGTCCAGGCCGACATGCCGGGCGCGGTGCTGCGGCTCAAGCCCGATGCCGAGGTCCAGTACACGGTCCCGCCCTCGCGGACGCCCGCGCCGGGCAGCTACGGGGGGGGGCTGCGCTTTCCGGCGCCCGTGATGGCCGGGATCTTTCAGGTCACGCTCTCGGGCGAGGCCTGGATCGACGTGAGCCAGGACGGCGAGACCACCAAGACTCCCGTCGCGCACACGGGCGCCCGCGGCTGCCCGACGATCCGCAAGAGCCTGCGCTACCAGTTCGGAGGCAGCCCGGTGATCATCGAGATCAGCGGGGCGAAGCGCGACTCGATCAAGATCGCGATCGCGCCGGTGGAGTAGGATGGGACGAGGATCTCCGGCCGGCGCCCGCCCGTCGTTGCCCCGACCGGGGCAGGGCGGGTAGGGTGCCGGCCCGTCCCCGCCAGCGGAACCGACCCGATCCCATGAACGTCCCCATGAACGTCCTCGGCATCGAAACCACCTGCGACGAGACCGCGGCGGCCATCGTGGCGCCCGGCGAGGACGGGCGCGGGCTGATCCTGGCCAACGAGGTGCTGAGCCAGATCGCCGAGCACGCGGCCTATGGCGGCGTCGTGCCGGAGATCGCCGCCCGCGCGCATGTCGAGGTGCTCGACCGGCTGATCGATCGGGCGCTGGGCACGGCCGGGATGCGGCTGTCCGATCTCGACGGGATCGCGGTGGCGGCGGGTCCCGGCCTGATCGGCGGCGTCCTGATCGGCCTCGTCACGGCCAAGACCCTGGCGCTCGTCGCCCGCAAGCCGCTCCTCGCCGTGAACCACCTGGAGGCGCACGCGCTCACGGCGCGGCTCACCGACGGGCTGCGCTTCCCCTACCTTCTGCTGCTCGCCTCCGGCGGCCACACCCAGCTCGTCGCCGTGAAGGGCGTCGGCGACTACGTGCGGCTCGGCACCACCATCGACGACGCCATCGGCGAGGCCTTCGACAAGGTGGCCAAGCTCCTGGGACTCGGCTACCCGGGCGGCCCCGAGGTCGAGCGCATGGCCGAGGCCGGCAATCCCGAGCGCTTCGCCCTGCCGCGGCCGATGATCGGGCGGCGCGAGGCGAACTTCTCGCTCTCCGGCCTCAAGACGGCCCTGCGGATCGAGGCGGAGCGGATCGCGCCGCTCGCCGAGCGCGACGTCGCCGACCTCTGCGCGAGCTTCCAGGCTGCCATCGTCGACGTCGTGGTGGACCGCGTCCGCGTGGCGCTGCGGACCTTCGGGGCGGTGGCGGGCCACCCGACGGCGCTCGTGGCGGCGGGCGGCGTCTCGGCCAACGGCGCGGTCCGGCGGGCGCTCGCCGCGCAGGCCGGCGAGGCGGGCCTCGCCTTCGTGGCGCCGCCGCTTGCCCTCTGCGGCGACAACGGCGCCATGATCGCCTGGGCCGGGCTCGAGCGCCTGCGCCTCGGGCTCGTCGACGACCTCACGGCGCCGGCCCGCGCCCGCTGGCCCTTCGCGGAGGCGCCCGCGGCGTGAGGGGCGGCGGCCGCCTCGTCCTGCCGCGCGGCAACCTTCCGGAGGTCGGCCCGTCCGCGCACGCGCCGGACCTGTTCCCGGGCGACCCCGCCGCCGAGGTCCGGGCCCGCTGGCGCGACCTCGTGGACCGGCGCCTGCCCGCGGCCGCGCCGGGGCGTCCCGGCTGGCCGGTGCGCCTCGACCATTGCTTCGCCCGCATCCTCCTCGACAATGCCTGCGGCGGTCCCTGGCGCGAGCGCGTGGCCGCGCCCGCCTGGGCCAACATGCCGCCGGCCAGGCTCAGCGCGGCGATCGAGCTCGGCGAGGCCGTGCTGGCGGCCCGCGCCGACCTCGACCTGCTCGACCGGCGCTCCCTGCACTGGCGCGGCAAGCGGACGAGCGAGTCCGCGCCCGACGGCCTGCGGGACGGCACGCTCCTGCTCCGGCGCTGGCGGCGGGCGGACGACGCGCCCTTCGCGGCCCTCAACGCCGACCCCGCGGTGATGCGCCACTTTCCCGATGTGAAGAGCCGGGCCGAGAGCCTGTGGGAGGCCCGCGCCCTCGACCGGCGCTTCGAGGCGGACGGGTTCGGCCCCTGGGCGCTCGCCGCCGAAGCGGGGCCTGGCGGTCAGGCCGAGCCCTTCCTCGGCTTCGTCGGCGCCATGCGGCTGATGCGGCCGATGCCCTTCGCGGGCGGCGACCGGCCGGGCCACCTCGTCGAGGTGGGCTGGCGGCTGGCGCGGGCCGGCTGGGGCCGGGGCCTCGCCACCCGGGCGGCACGGCTCGCCCTTCACGACCTGTTCACCCGCTGCGGGGTCGAGGCGGCGGTGGCCTTCACGGCGGCCGGCAACGCACCCTCGCGCCGCGTGATGGAGCGCCTCGGCATGAGCCGCGACCCGGCCGAGGATTTCGATCACCCGGCGCTGTCCCCGGGTGATCCCCTGCGGCGCCACGTGCTGTATCGTCTGGCGGCCGCGGATTTCCTCGCCTCGGGGGAGGCGGCGGCATGAGGGCGACGGCATGAGCCAGCAGGATGAAGCGGTCGCGGTCGTGGGCGGTGGCGCCTGGGGAACGGCGCTCGCGAACGCCGCGGCGGCGGCCGGGCGGCCGGTCGTGCTCTGGCTGCGCGACGCCGAGGCCGCCGCGCGTCTGGAGGAGACGCGCGAGAATGCCCGCTATCTGCCGGGCGTGCCGCTCCATCCCCGTATCCGCGCGACCGCGAACGGCGCCGACCTGCGCGGTGCCGGGGCCGTCCTCCTGGTCTCCCCGGCGCAGACCACGCGCGCGGTGCTCGGGCAGCTCGGTCCCGATCTCGCGCCGGGAGCGCCGGTGGTGCTGTGCGCCAAGGGCATCGAGCGCGGCAGCGACGCCTTCATGAGCGCGGTCGCGGCCGAGACCCTGCCGCCCGGCACCCCGGTCGCCGTCCTCTCCGGTCCGAGCTTCGCCGCCGACGTCGCCCGGAATCTCCCCACCGCGGTCACGCTCGCGGCCGAGGATGCCGGCCTCGCCGCCGGTCTCGCCCGGATGCTGTCCGGCCCGAGCCTGCGCCTGTACCACACCGACGACGTCCGCGGCGTCGAGATCGGGGGAGCGGGCAAGAACGTGCTCGCGATCGCCTCCGGCATCGTCGCGGGCCGCGGCCTCGGCGAGAGCGCGCGGGCGGCGCTCATCGCCCGCGCCTTCGCGGAGCTGATGCGCTTCGCCCGCCAGTACGGCGGCCGGCCCGAGACCCTGATGGGCCTGTCGGGCCTCGGCGACCTCGTGCTCACGGCGTCCTCGCCGCAATCGCGCAACTTCGCCTTCGGACAGCGCCTCGGGGAGGGCGCGAGCCCGCAGGACGCTTCCGGCGGCAAGCTCGCGGAGGGCGCCTTCACGGCCGCCGCCCTGGTGGCGCTCGCCCGCGCCCGCTCGGTCGAGATGCCGGTGGCCGAGGCGGTCGCGGCCATCGTCTCGGGCGGGGCGAGCGTCGAGGGCGTCGTCGCCTCCCTCCTGGCCCGGCCCCTGCGCGGGGAGGCGGAGTGAGCGGCGGCCGCATCCACGCCTTCCCGGCGGGCACGGGCCGCGACGGCTCCGGCCGCACGCTGGCGCAGGTTCTCGCCTTCGACGACGCCCGCATCGAGGGCGTGCACGACTTCATCCAATGGTGCTTCCCCCTGCCGGAGGCGAGCCGGGCCGTACCGGGGGCGCCCGTGCTGAGCGCGCGGGAGGCGGAGGCGATCCGCGCCGACCCGGCCGCGCTGGCGGGCCTGCGTGCCGCGCTCGCGCGCATGCGGCGCTTCTACGACGAAACGGAGTTCTGGCTGCGCGCCCACGACCACAACCACCTGCGCATCAGCCGCATCCTCTCGGCCGTCCGGGCGCTCCTCGGGCCTGCCGAGGCCGAGGCGTTCCTCGCCCTCGTCACCGCGCGCAACGCGGAGCGCGGCGCGCCCGTCAACGCCGACAGCCTGCGCTACTGGCGCGATGCGCTCGGCCGGGGATGACGCCGCCGGGGCGATGGGAGCGCCCCGCGATCTCCGCTCGATCATGCTGCGTTTTGACCGAATCGGTCAAAACGCAGAAAACATGATCGATTCAATAAGTTAGAGCATGCTTTGAGCGAAAAGCCGTTGCCACTTTTCCGCGGCATGCTCTAAGCAGCCTCCCGCATCCGCGAGGGGACCCGCATGGCGCACTGGCTCTACAAGTCCGAACCCGAGGCGTGGTCCTGGGAGCAGCAGGTCGCGGCGGGGGAGGGCGGCACCTGCTGGAACGGCGTGCGCAACCACCTCGCCAAGAAGCACCTGATGGCCATGCAGGTCGGGGATCTCGGCTTCTTCTACCACTCGAACGAGGGCAAGGCGGTCGTCGGCATCGTCGAGGTGATCCGGCCCTACTATCCCGACCACACCGACGAGACCGGACGCTTCGGCATGGTCGACCTGCGCGCGGTCGAGGCGTTGCCGCGCCCCGTGAGCCTCGACGCCATCAAGGCGGAGCCCGGCCTGAAGGACATGGTGCTCGTCAACAATTCTCGCCTCTCGGTGCAGCCGGTCACGCAAGCCGAGTGGGCGCTCGTCCGCAGGATGGCTGGCCTGACCTGATGGGCTGCCCGGAACACGAAAGCGTGAGCGGCCGCCCACTTCCCGAGCGGGGCGGGCGGGTGTCTCTGGCAACGCTTGCCCGCTCAGGACGAGGAGGACACCATGACCATTCGCGAGCCGCTGCTGAAGCCGGTCCCGATCGCGGAGCTGCGCCCCACGCAGGTGACGGTCGGCTACCGCGAGGTCGAGGAGAAGCGCCGCCGCTGGCGCGAGCACGACCCGGACAAGCGGGCCGAGTTCCTCGGCGCCCACATGATCCCGACGCTGCTCGGGCCGAAGAAGCGCCACTACGTGATCGACCACCACCACCTCGCCCGCGCGCTTGAGCTGGAGGGGGTCGAGAACGTGCTGGTCACGGTCGTGGCCGACCTGCACAAGCTCGACAAGGACGCGTTCTGGACGGTCTGCGACCACAAGGCCTGGGCGCATCCCTACGATTCCGAGGGCGTGCGCGTCGGCTTCAAGGACATCCCGAAGGCGATCGCCGACCTCGCCGACGATCCCTACCGGAGCCTCGCCGGAGAACTCCGCCGCGCCGGCGGCTTCGCCAAGGACACCACGCCCTTCAGCGAATTCCTGTGGGCCGACTTCCTGCGCCGCAATGTCAAGGCGAAGCGCATCCAGCACGACTTCTCGCAGGCGATCGAAGAGGCGATGGCGCATGCCAAGTCGCCGGAGGCCGGCTACCTGCCGGGTTGGTGCGGCCCGGCGGAGTAGATCTCATATCCCCCAGTAGGGCGTCGCGTTGTAGTAGCGATGGACGTGCTCCTCCCAGTCCCGCTCCTGCGAGGGATCGGTGCCCTCCGGCGAGCGGGGCGGGGCGTCGCGCAGCTGCTCGGCGGTGATGTCCACCACGTAGGCGTCGAGTTCCGGCTCGAAGCGCAGCACGCTCCAGGGCAGGGTGTGGTAGCCCTCGCCGAGGCCGAGGAAGCCGCCGAAGCTCATCACCGCGTAGGCGACGCGGCCCGACTTCTTGTCGAGCATGAGCCGCTCGATCGTGCCGACGCGCTCGCCGTCGGGCCGGCGCACGTCGGTGCCGATCACCCGGTCGCTGGCGATCAGGCTGTGCGACCCCGTATCGGTGGTTGCGGATTCCATGACGTTACTCCCCACAAGCTGCGGTGCCTGCCCGAAAAACGCCGTCCGCGACGGCGACGTTCCGGCCTGTCCCGGGCGAGGATTCGCGAGCGCGATCCGGCCCGGGACATCGTGACGGCTCCCCGCCCCTCGACGCCTCCCCGCCCGACCGGATAGCTTGGCCCCATGCCGACACAGCCGCGCTTCGTCCTCGCCGCCACCGCCCTGGCGCTCCTCGCACTGACGGCCGGGGCGCGGGCCCAGGACAAGGGCAGCGTCAACCCGAAGCCCCTGCCGCCGCTCGCCGACCCGGATGCGCCGACGACGCCCGCCAAGGAGCTGTTCGGCCGGGCGACGGGTCCGGCGGCGGGCCCGGCCCATCCCTACGGCTCCTACGCGAAGGGCTGCTTCTCGGGTGGCGAGGCCCTGCCCGTCGACGGCGCCACCTGGCAGGTCATGCGGCTGTCGCGCAACCGGATGTGGGGCACGCCCTACCTCGTCGCCTTCCTGGAGCGGCTCGCGGCCAAGGCCCCGAAGGTGGGCTGGCCCGGGCTCCTCGTCGGCGACATGTCTCAGCCCCGCGGCGGCCCGATGCTGACCGGCCACGCCTCGCATCAGCTCGGGCTCGACGCCGACGTCTGGCTCACCCCGATGCCGGGTCACCGCATGAGCCGGGTCGAGCGCGAGGAGATCTCGGCCACCGACATGGTGCGGGCCGACCGTCTCGACATCGACCCTCAGGTGTGGACGCCCGAGCACACGCGGCTCATCCGCCTCACCGCCCAGCAGCCCGAGGTGGCGCGCATCTTCGTCAACGCCGCGATCAAGAAGGCGCTGTGCCGGGAGGCCGGCGGCGACCGCGGCTGGCTCACCAAGGTGCGCCCGATGTACGGGCACAATTACCACTACCATATCCGCCTCGCCTGCCCGGACGGGGCGGAGAGCTGCGGCGACCAGGCCCCGCCGCCGCCCGGCGACGGCTGCGGCGAGGAGCTGGCCTACTGGTTCAGCGACGCGGTCCTCCACCCGAAGCCCCCGAAGGTGAAGCCGAAGCCCAAGCCTCCGATGACGCTCGCGGCGCTGCCCGCCGCCTGCCGGGCCGTCCTGAAGGCGCGCTGAGCCCCGCCTACTTGTCGTGGTGGCCGGCCGCGACGCGGTCGGTCAGGGCCATCAGGAGCCCCGAGACCACGAAGATCATGTGCAGGCCGACGAGCCAGGCGAGGTCGCGGTCGGAACTGGCCTTCACGTCCATGAAGGCCTTGAGGAGCTGGATCGCCGAGATCGCCACGATCGAGGACATCAGCTTGAGCTTCAGTCCCGTGAAGTCGATCGTGCCCATCCATTCGGGCCAGTCCTTGTGGTCCGAATGGTCGAACTTCGAGACGAAGTTCTCGTAGCCCGAGAACATCACGATGATCAGGAGCGAGGCGGTGAAGGACAGGTCCACCAGCGTCAGCACGCCGAGGATCGTCTGCGACTCGTTCGATTCGAGAGCGTGGAGCGCGAAATGGGCGAGTTCCTGGAGGAGCTTGACCAGCAGCACGAACAGGCCGATCGCCAGCGCCCCGTAGAACGGGGCCAGCAGCCACCGGCACGCGAACAATGCCTTCTCGAAGGCTCTCTCCAGCATCCGTCTCTCGATTCCCGTGCACGACGGCGCGCTGTGTCGCATGCACCCGCGGGGGCGGCAAGCCGGTCGCCGCGACGGGCTGCTCGAGGATCGACCTGAACAATCCAGAGTCGTTGTCCGTAAGTCGGCGCCTTCGCGACTTGCAATCCCGCGCATCGATTGGTTGATCCGGGGCCATTGCAGATTAACCGGCAATAGAGCACTGTCTGGCAGGCTCGGTCCTGTTGGCACACCATCAGGTCGGATCGGGTCGCATGAGCGGGGAGACAGACGAAGCGCGGAATGTGGTCCTGTCCTTCTCGGCCCCGCGCACGCGGGTCGGGCGCTGGCTGATGCGCCCGCATCGCGCGCTCTCGCCGGCCGTCCACCACATCCTCCTGTCCAACTACTTCGCGAACCTGAAGGCCCTCGTGCTCGGCGGCCTGAACTCCGTCCTGGTCGCCACCGTCATCGCGCTGTGGCTGCGGAGCCCGGGCGTCGCTGCGCTGGCCGGACTCGACGCCCTGCTGCTCGTCCTGCGCGTCGTCGTGCGCGCGGGCTGCCACCGCAACGCGGCGCGGGGGCTGCCAACCGCGACGGACCTCTACGTCGGGATGAACCTGCTCTGGCCGACGCTGCAGGGACTCGTCACCCTGTGCGTCTTTCTGAGCGGCGACTGGCCGAGCATCCTGCTGGCTTCCGTATCCGCGGTCGCGGTGATGGGTCCCCTGTGCGTGCGCAACTTCAGCGTCCCGAACCTGGCGACGCTGCAATGTGCGGTGCTCGTTCTGCCGAACGTCTTCGCCGCGTTCTTCGTGCGGGAGCCGGTCCTCGGCCTGTTCGCGGTGCAACTGCCCTTCGCGGTGCTGGCCGTGCGGGGCGTCACCGAACAGGTGGCGCTCCTGGCGGGCGGCGCCTTCCAATCGACCCTGGAGAACGAGCGCGCCGCCCTGCGCGATCACCTCACCGGGCTCGGCAACCGCCGCGCCTTCGAGCGCGCCTGCCGGACGACGTTCGCGGGCGGCAGGAGCGCGCACATCCTCTGCCTCGACCTCGACGGCTTCAAACCGGTCAACGACCGGTACGGCCACCCGGCCGGAGACGCCGTCCTGACGGTCGTCGCGGGGCGCCTCAGGGCCGCGTTCGCGGGTGCGGCCGAGATCTTCCGCCTGGGCGGCGACGAGTTCGCGGCGGTCGGCAGCGGGCTCGACGGCGCGGCCCTGCGTGCCTTGGGCGAGCGCGCCATCACGGCGGTCGGCGAGCCGATCACGCTGCCCGGCGGCACGCAGGTCGAGGTGGGCATCACGGTGGGGGCCGCGGCCGCGTCGGCGGCCTCGATCACCCCCGGCGGCCTGTTCGAGATCGCCGATGCCGCCCTCTATCGCGCCAAGGCCGCCGGCAAGCGGCGCGTCGAGATCGGCACGCCGGGCTGGCCGCCCGCCACGGCCCGGGAGCGCCGGGCCGCCTGACCGCCCGCGCGCAGCGCTACCCTCAGGCTGCGACGCCGGTCCCGACGGGGCAGGAGACGCCGGTGCCGCCGAGCCCGCAATAGCCGCCCGGGTTCTTGGCGAGGTACTGCTGGTGGTAGTCTTCCGCGAAGTAGAAGTGCTCCAGCGGCTTGATCTCGGTGGTCACGTCGCCGTAGCCGCGCGCCTTCAGCGCCTCGGCATAGGCCGCGCGCACGCGCCGTGCGGTCTCGGCCTGCGCCTCGTCCGTGACGTAGATGCCGGAGCGGTACTGGGTGCCGACATCGTTGCCCTGGCGCATCCCCTGCGTCGGGTCGTGGCTCTCGAAGAAAGTCCCGAGCACGGATTCGAGGGGCAGCACGGAGGGGTCGAAGGCCACGAGCACGACCTCGTTGTGGCCGGTCATCCCGGTGCAGACCTCCTCGTAGGTCGGGTTCGGCGTGTGGCCGCCGGCATAGCCCACCGCCGTCACGACGATGCCCTCGGGCAATTGCCAGAACTTCCGCTCGGCGCCCCAGAAGCAGCCGAGGCCGAGCACGATCGTCCGCGTGCCCTCCGGGTAGGGGCCCTTGAGCGGGTTGCCGTTGACGAAGTGCCGCTCGGCGGTCGGGATCGGGTTCGGCCGGCCCGGCAGCGCGTCGGCGGGGCTCGGCATCTCGGGGCGCTTGCGGAACAGGAACATCGGGCATCCTCGCCGGCTCGGGAACGGGTCGCTGAACCGGAATATGGGGTGGCGCCCTCCATCCCGGAAGCGTGCCCGTCGCCGCGGTCACGGCCGCGTCAGGAAGCCGATCGGCTCGCGTGCGGGTTGGCCGAGCCAGAGGAGGATCGCGCCGAGCCCGAGCCCGAGCAGCGAGGCGGGCGCCAGGGTGAGCGGCAGGACGAGGAGCTGCCAGAGCCAGGGGGCGACGCCCTCGACCGTGCCCTGCAGCGCGCTCGCCTTGTCCTTGAACAGGGTGAAGAGGAGTTCGCTCAGCGGCGTCACCCGCAGGCCGTTATTCGCGATCGAGCGGGCGCCGTCGTAGACGAGGGCCACGAAGCCTCCGGCGAGGAGCAGGAGGCCGAGGAAGCGGCACAGGAAGCGGAACATCGCGTCTCTTCGGTCTCGCGCTCGGGGGCGGCCCGTGGCCGCCAGGGGTGGAGTAGGGGCCGGGCGGTTCCGGTGCAAGCGACGACGCGCGCGATTGCCGCCCGCAGGCCGCCCGTGCGAGAGGAGCGCCGCACGGAGACGCGGGACATCCCTTGGACATGGACGCAGGCATGAGCGGGAGCGGGCGGACCGTCGCGGCGGAGGTCCGGCCCATCGGGCTCGTCATCTTCGATTGCGACGGCGTTCTCATCGACAGCGAGCCGATCAGCCTCGCGCGCCTCACCGCGGGCCTCAACGGGATCGGCGTTGCCATCGACGTCGAGACCGTGCGGGCGCGCTTCGCCGGCACCTCGATGGCCTCGATCATGGGGCACGTCGCGCGCGATTACGGGGTCGCCGCGCCCGAGGGCTTCGTGGAGGCCGTCAAGGCCGACACGCTGCGAGCCTTCGACCGGGAGTTGCGTGCCATGACGGGCGTCGCGGCGGCGGTCTCCGCCCTCGGCATCCCGCACTGCGTCGCCTCGAGCAGCGATCCCGTGCGGCTGCGCCATTCCCTCGGGCTGACGGGCCTGCTGCCGCTCTTCGAGGGACGGATCTTCTCCTCGGTCGAGGTGGCGCGCGGCAAGCCGTTCCCGGACCTGTTCCTGCATGCCGCCGCCCGGATGGGCTCCGCCCCGGAAGCCTGCCTCGTCATCGAGGACAGCGTGCCGGGCGTCACGGCGGCGCGCGCCGCCGGCATGAGCGTCGTCGGCTTCACGGGAGGCGGCCATTGGCGGCACGACCCGGCGGGCGCCGACCTCACGGCGGCCGGGGCCTCGCGGATCTTCCGTGACTATTCCGACCTAGACCGAATGGTCGGGTTCGCCTGAGACCGAAGGAAGCGTCTGCTCGAATGTGGTCCTGGGCCGTACGTCTCCCACGGCCGAGCTTCTTTTCGAAAGAAATATCCCGTTGACGGAACGGGTTCGCGGCACCATCCTGAAGACGTCGAGCGATGTCCAGCTGCCTCGCTCGCCGCGGTGATTTGAAGTGTAGCTTGCGCCGCGTCACCAAACGCTAAAGCACCGCGAAGCGCTCGCGCATCGTGGTCCTTCGTTGAAAGGATGACTTGCCGTGACTGTTTCCACCGCCGTCCCGAGACTCCCCTATGCCTGCGCTTGGCCGTGCAGCGCGCGCGATTGCTGTCGAGGCTGACCCGCCCGCGAACCCTCCCGTCAGCCCGCGATCCGACCGCAAGGCCGCCCGTGAACGGACGGCCGCAGGAGTCCCGTGTCCGATGCCCCAGTTCCCCTCAGCCGAGAAGCCGCTCGCCCTCCAGTTCGCCGACCCCTTCGTCGACCATCTCCCGACGCTCGCCCGCCTCGATGGCCAAGCGGTACCGACGACGGCGGCCCGCATCATCGAGGTCGGCGAGGTGACGGCCGGCATCGCCGTGCCGGAGCCCGGCGGCGTCCGCTTCTTCTCCTCGTCGCGCGATTTCGATCCCCTGGACGGGGCGGTGTTCCGCAGCGTCGAGCAGGCCGCCAAGGCCGCGCGCGAGCGCCTCCGCCGGCGCGGTGGCCCCCGCGCCCGCCACGGCCTGCGCCACGAGGCGGGCCGGCGGCTCGTGGCCGTCTGATCGCGGCCGCGGCCCTACTTGCATTCCTCGCGGGTGCGCTTCATCGCCTCGCCGAACCCCGCCAGCGCGTACTCGTCGCTCGTCGGCTTGCCCCGCAGCGAGGTCGTCTTGACGAAGAGCTTCGGCGTGCGCCCGCTCATCTCGGCGACGACCCGCCCCTCCTCGGCCTGGTTCTGCAGCCAGGCGTTCCCGTCCTTCAGGACGAGCGGGTATCGGGTGTTGCCGAGGGTGAGGATCGGGTCCGTGGCGGCCGGCGGGGCGCCCGGCTTCGACTGGCTCGCGGCCGGCTTCGAGGGGAAGCCCAGCATCACCGCCACCTCGTTCTGCACGTTCTCGCCCTTGCGGACGGTGACGAACAGGTAGGCCTCGTCGCGCTTGAGGCTGCTCGGCACGCGCGCCGTCGGCTGCGCGATGGCGTAGCAGAGCCGGGTCTTGCCCTGGCCGCTCGCGAACACGTTCCAGTCGCCGATCACGGCCACCGGCGTCGCCTGCTGCATGCCGGGAGGCGTGACGGGCGCCTTGGCTGGCGTCTTGGCGGCCTGCGCCCGGCCGTGCCCCCGCCTCCGGCGGCCCCCGGCCTCCTCGGACGCGCCGTCCGCCTCCTGGGCGACGGCGCCGGTCAGGGCGAGGCCGAGCCCAGTGCCGCCCGCCGCGGCGAGGAGAGGGATGCCGGGGGCCGGCAGGGCGAGGGCTCCGACGAGGAGGCAGCGCAGGGCACGAAGCATCGACAGGTCCTGAGGGCGCGTCGGGCGCGACGAGAGGCGTGACCCGCCGCCGGGAGCGGCGGCCTGAGCGCGCGGGCGCGTCGGCGGACTCAGGGCGCAACTTGTGAAGCTTGAGCGCGGGTTCGGCAAGAGGCAGGCGCAGGGCAGACAAGGATCGCTGCCGGGCAGCGTCCAGCCGCGGCGGCGATTTGCCCCGCCGCCCCGGCCGCCCGTCCTGCGAGAGGCTTCCCCGCGCGGGCTCGTGGATTCGCGCATCGGCGCCGGTGCCACGTCGGCCGGACCGGGCGCGCCTCACCCGTCCCGCTCAAGGGGCCGTCGGTGCCGGCGGGCGAGAATCTGGCAGCAGCGGCTCAGGCGGCGCCCCGCGCGTCCGACTCGCCGCCGGATTCCACGAAGGCCTTGAGCTCGTCGAGGGAGCCGAAGGTGAAGCGGCCGCGCGGAGTGTCAGC
The DNA here is from genome assembly GCF_037106235.1 of Methylobacterium nigriterrae. NCBI lineage: Bacteria > Pseudomonadati > Pseudomonadota > Alphaproteobacteria > Hyphomicrobiales > Methylobacteriaceae > Methylobacterium > Methylobacterium nigriterrae. The sequence goes on from NZ_JBAWTG010000018.1 coordinate 40,421, forward strand.
CTCGATCGCGCCGTTGGAATACATCACGTAGGTGTTGCCCCCCGACGCGTAGGTGCCGACCACCTCGAGCTTCGGCTCGGTCTCGGCGGGTTCCTGAGCCGGCTCCGGCTCGGAGGGGGCTTCGGGCTCCGGCGCGGTGTCGAGGGCCGGGCGCAGCGGCGGCGCCACCTCCGCCTCGCTCGCGGCGGGGCGCACGGGCTCGGGTGCCGCGAACAGGTCGTCCTCGGGAGCGATGCCGTCATCCGGCTCGGCCGCGGGCGAAGGCTCGGTCGAGCCCGTCCCCGGCTCCGGCATGGCCGCGGAGGGTTCCGTCAGCGGCTCCGCCAGGGGCAATTCGGGCTCTGCCGGGTCGGGCCGCGCCGCGGGCTCGTCGCGGCGGGCGACGAGCGCGTCCGCGAAGGTCGGTTCGGTGGGCGTGCGGCCCGTCGCCGGCGCGGCGCCCCCGAGCGTGGCGGCCCCGAGAGCGGCACCTCCGAACGCGGCCCCGCCGAGGATCGGACGCGCCGTGCCGAAGGCCGCCGCCGGGGCTTCCGGCAGGATCGGATCGAGCCGCGGCGGCGCGGCCTGCGGCCTCGTCCCGAAATCCGGAGCCGGAGCGGCGTCGAGCCCGCGCCGCGCGGCGAAGGCCCGCTCCACGTGCTTCAGGCCGAGCGCCACGGCCCCGAGACCGATCAGGACGGCGCCGGCCGAGGCCACGGTCGCGCCCGCGATCACCATCGCGAGACCGCTCTCGAGACGGACGAATGGAAAGCCCTGGATCACGGACGCGGTGCCGCCGATGATCATGAGGGCGGCGAGCGCGAACAGCGCGAGGATCATGGAACTCTCTGACTGACAGGCCGGGAACGCGGGCTCCGGACAGTAAGGCGCTGGCGCCGTTTTGCAAAACCGCGCCGGGCCCCCGGGCCGGCAAACGGCCGGTCATCCACGGGGATGTCGCCTGGGCAAGCCGGTCCGCACAGGCCGGCCGGCTCCGAGCACCGGGATACCGCGGCTGCCGGCGGGCGCAAGCGTTCTTTCGCACAGCCTGTTCGCCGGGGCGGCGTTGCCCTGGCCAGGGCACCGACTTACCTAAGCGGCCGTTGCCTTAAGTGCGGCGCGCGCCCCGCGTGGCCGCCGGCGAGAGACGTCACCCCGCGCGTTTCAGGAACGTCCCCCGACCGTCCCTGAAGCCGCCTTCCATCATGGAGAGATGCCGATGACCTTCACCCTGCCGGAACTCCCCTACGCCTACGACGCGCTCGGCCCCTACATGTCGAAGGAGACGCTCGAGTTCCACCACGACAAGCACCACAAGGCTTATGTCGACACGGGCAACAAGCTGCTGGAGGGCACGGACCTCCAGGGCAAGAGCGTCGAGGAGGTCGTCAAGGCGAGCTACAACACCAACCAGGCGCTCTTCAACAACGCCGGCCAGCACTACAACCACATCCACTTCTGGCAGTGGATGAAGCCGAACGGCGGCGGCGCGATCCCGGGTGCGCTTGCCAAGAAGATCGACGAGGATCTCGGCGGCGCGGAGAAGTTCAAGGCGGACTTCATCCAGGCGGGCGTCGGGCAGTTCGGCTCGGGCTGGGCCTGGCTCGCGGTCAAGGACGGCAAGCTCGCCATCATGAAGACCCCGAACGGCGAGAACCCGCTCGTGCACGGCGCCAAGCCCATCCTCGGCGTCGACGTGTGGGAGCACTCCTACTACATCGACTACCGCAACCGCCGCCCCGACTACCTCAAGGCCTTCGTCGAGAACCTCGTGAACTGGGAGCACGTGGAGGCGATGTACGCCGAGGCGTCGAGATAGGCGCTTTTGCACGTCGCGCCGCAGGCCGCCGGCCCGCGGCGCGCGTCCCTCGCGATTCGCCCCTTGAGACGGCGCTCAAAACGGGCTCTTGATGCGCCCCGCCGGGCCGACCCGGACGAGATGAGGCGCCAGGGCCATTCCCACAGGATCGAACGAACGCCGCGCCGCGGGGGCGCAGCCATGGGTCACGCGGACTGGCCGCGCATCGAGCGCGGATCACCTCTCCCGTGCCGGAGAGGTCGAGTCCGCGCCGGAGGACCGGGTGAGGGATGAGTCCTTTCCGGAGAGGTCGCATCCCTCACCCCAACCCTCTCCCGAACGGGAGAGGGGGCCTGTCGCGTCCATGCGTCTGCCACGGGTGTCGATCTCACCGGCCGCCGCTCCCGAGCAGCCCGTCGCCCGCCCATGATCCGCTCCATCCTCTCGGTCGGCGGCTGGACGCTGGTCTCGCGCGTCACCGGCTTCGCCCGCGACGTGGTCATGGCCGCCGTGATGGGCGCCGGGCCGGTCGCCGACGCCTTCGTGGTCGCCTTCCGGCTGCCGAACCATTTCCGGGCGATCTTCGGCGAGGGCGCCTTCAACACCGCCTTCGTGCCGACCTATGCCGGCCTCGAGGAGGCCGGTGCCGTGGGCGAGGGCCGGGCCTTCGCCGACCGCATCTTCAGCCTGATGCTGATCACGCAGATCGTGCTGCTGGCGCTGGCGCTGCCGGCGATGCCGTGGGTGGTGCGGGCGCTGGCGCCGGGCTTCTCGGAGGATCCGGAGCGGTTCGCGCTCGCCGTCTCACTCACCCGCATCACCTTCCCTTACCTGCTGTTCATGACGCTGGTGACGCTGCTCTCGGGCGTGCTCAACGCGCATCGGCGCTTCGCGGTGGCGGCCGGCGCGCCCGTGCTCCTCAATCTCGCGATGCTGTCCGCCCTCGCGCTCGCCTTCCTGTTCCCGAATGCCGGCTACGCGGCGGCCTGGGGCGTGGCCGTGTCGGGCCTGCTGCAGTTCGGGCTGCTCTGGTGGGGCTGCCGCCGGGCCGGCGTCGCCCCGCGGCCCGCCGCGCCGGGCCTGCGCGACCCCGCCATGACCCGCTTCTTCCGGGTGCTGGGCCCGGCCGTGATCGGCTCGGCCGGGTTCCAGATCGCGGCGTTCGCCGACACCATCATCGCGAGCCTCCTGCCCACGGGCGCCGTCTCGGCCCTCTACTACGCCGACCGGCTCTACCAGCTGCCCTTCGGGGTGATCGCGATCGCGGCCGGCACCGTGCTGCTGCCCGAGATGAGCCGGCGCATCGCGGCCGGCGACGTCGCGGGCGCGCACGCGGCGCAGAACCGGGCGGCTGGTTTCTCGCTCGCGCTCTCGGCCCCCTTCACGGTGGCCTTCCTGACGCTGCCCGGCCTGATCATGGCGGCCCTGTTCCAGCGCGGCGCCTTCAGCGCCGAGGATGCCGCACGCGCGGCCTCGGTGCTCGCCGCCTACGGCCTGGCGCTGCCCGCGGTGGTGCTGGTGCGCAGCGCCGTGGCGAGCTTCTACGCCCGCCAGGACACCGCGACGCCGCTCTACGCCTCGCTCACCGCCATCGCGGTCAACGTCGCGTTGAAGCTCCTGCTCACCGGCCCCTACGGCGTCACCGGCCTCGCGCTCGCCACCGCGGTGAGCCAGTGGGTGAACCTGATCCTGCTCGTCGCCCTCGCCTGGCGCCGGGGCTGGACCGCGCCGGGGCGCAGCCTCGGCGTCACCGTGCTCGGCGTCGCGCTCGCCTGCCTGGGGCTCGCCGCGACGGCCCTGGTCGGCCTGCCGCTCGCCGAGCGAATCGTGCCGGCCCTGCCGCACCTGCGCGAGATCGCCGTGCTGAGCCTTCTGGGGCTCGCGGGCGCCGCGGTCTACGGGCTCCTGCTCGTCGCCACGCTCCACCTGTTCGGGCTTCGTCTGCGCCGCGCCTGACGCTCTGGAAGCGGGGCCGCCCCGCGCCAGATGTGAGGACGACACGCGCGAGAACCAGCATGGGCGAGCAGACCCTCACCGCCGGCAGGAAAGCCGCCGTCTTCGATGCCTACGGCACCCTGTTCGACGTCCATTCCGCCGTGCAGCGCCACGCGGAGGCCGTGGGGCCGGACGCCGCCCGCCTCTCGGAGGCTTGGCGCAGCAAGCAGCTCGAGTACAGCTGGGTCCTCGCCCTGATGGGGCGCTACCGGAGCTTCTGGTCGCTGACCGAAGCTGCGCTCGACCATGCGCTCGCCCTGCATCCGGGGGTGGACCGGGCCTTGCGCGAGCGGCTCCTCGACGCCTATCGCGACCTCGACGCTTATCCCGAGGTGCCGGCCGCTCTGCGGGCCCTCCAGGCCCGAGGCATCCGCACCGCGATCCTGTCGAACGGCAATGCCGAGATGCTGGAGCGGGCGGTCTCCTCCGCCGGGCTCTCCGGCTGCCTCGACGCGGTCCTGTCGGTCGACGCGGCGAAGACCTTCAAGACGGCGCCGGCCGCCTACCGGATCGCCCTCGACCGGTTCGGGATCGGAGCGCACGAGGTGCTGTTCTGCTCCTCGAACCGCTGGGACATCGCCGGCGCCGCCGCCTTCGGCTTCGCGACCGCCTGGGTCAACCGCAAGAGCCTGCCGGACGAGTATGCCGACCTGCCGCCGACGGCCGTGATCGGCAGCCTCGACGCGCTCGTCTGAGGCGCGCGGCAGGTGCCGCTGCGCACGGGACGCCGCGGCGTACCGTCACGTGCGCGGAAGGAGCAGCTCTCGCCGGGCTCCGTTCGGCGATTCTTAAGCATCCTGCTGTTCTTCTCGCGCAGAGGTTTCGGGAGATCACGACCGTGCGCGCCACCACCCCATCACTCGGATTCCGGGCTGCCTTCCTCGGCGCCCTGCTGCTCGCGGCCGGCCTTCAGGGGGCCAGCGCCCGCGACGGCGTCAACGCCGCGATCCTCGGCGGCGTCGCCGGCGGCGTGCTGGGCGGCGTCGCGGCGGGCGCCATCATCAACGGCGCCCAGCCCGCCCCACCCCCGCCGCCGGCCTACCGCCCGCGCCCGGTCTACGTGGAGGAGCAGCCCGAGGTCGTGTACGAGCGCCCGCGCCGCGCGCCCGTCTGCCACTACGAGCGCCGCAAGGTGTGGATCGACGACGCCGAGTTCACCTATAAGCGCGTCGAGATCTGCGAGTAGGATCCCTCACTTCACGAGAAGCCAGTCCTCCACCACGAGGGCGTCGAGCCCCGTGGTGTAGAACATCAGGATCGCGTCCTCCGCCGTGTGGAGGATCGGCTTGCCCATCACGTTGAAGCTCGTGTTGAGAAGGCAGGGCACGCCCGTGCGCTCGGCGAAGGCGGCGATCAGCGCCGCGTAGGCCGGGTTGCGCTCGGGCGTCACGCTCTGCAGCCGCCCGGTCCCGTCCGCGTGCACCACCGCCGGGACCCGGCCCCGCACCGCCTCGCGCCAGACGAGCGTGCGTTCCATGTAGGGGCTGTCGGCGTAATCCTCGAACCAGTCCGGCCCGGCCTCGGCCAGGATCGAGGGCGCGAAGGGCCGGAAGGCCTCGCGGTACTTCACCTTGGCGTTGAGCGCGTCCTTGGCGTGGGCCGGGCGCGGGTCGGCCAGGATCGAGCGGTTCCCGAGGGCGCGGGGCCCGAACTCGGCCCGCCCCTGCACCCAGCCGACGAGCCCGCCCTCCGCCAGGATGCGGGCGGCCTCCCGGGTGACGCCGTCATGGCCGAGGCAGCGTGCCCTCGGCTCCCAGGCGGCCATGCGCTCGAAGGGCTCGGTGGAGACGCGCGCGCCGAGATAGGGGGTCAGCGGCCGCGCTTGCCGGTCCGGCCCGGCCCAGTCCGGATGGTCTTCGGCATAGGCGAGCCAGGCGGCCCCGATCGCGGTGCCGTCGTCGCCCGGCGCCGAGGGCACGTGCAGGCGCCGGAACCCCGAGCGGCCGAGCACCCGGCCATTATACGAGGAGTTGAGCCCGCAGCCGCCCGCGATGACGAGGTTCTCGTGGGGGGCGAGCGCCTCGGCCTCGGCCACGAGCACGTCCATCATCTCGGCAAAGACGTCCTGGCCGCAGCGGGCGAGGTCGGCCCAGCCGGCCTCCCGCGCGTCGGCGGGGCGACGCGACAGGATCTCATCCGCGACCGCCCGCACGGTGGCGTCGTCGGCGAACCGCAGCCGCCCGCCCTCGGCCGAGAACAGGCGGCGCAGGAGCCCCATCAGCTCCGGGTCCTGCCGGCCGTAGGGGGCGAGCCCCATGATCTTCCATTCCTCGCCCTTGACCTGGTCGAAGCCCGCGAGATCCGTCACGAGCCCGTACAGGAAGCCGACCGAGCCGCGCCCGCGATGGCGGCGCACCTCCTCGATGCGGTTGGCGCGCATCCGATAGATCGCGGCCGCCCCTGTCTCGCCCATGCCGTCGACGATCAGCGCCGTCGCCTCGTCGAACGGGCTGCCCCAGAGCCCGTAGGCCGCGTGGGTCAGGTGATGCGGGTAGCGCCGCTGCGCCGCGATCGCGGCGCGGGGCGTGCCGGTCCAGCGGGTCTCCTGGTCGAGCGCCAGCAGGGTGCCGTAGCCGGCCCGCATCTGCGCGAGGTTGAGCTCGGCGATGAAGACACGCTCGGCGCGCTCGGGCACGAAGGACCGGTTCAGCGCGGTGCCGTGCTGCCTCAGCGCCTCGACCGTGAAGGCTCCGGCCTGCGCCTGCCCGTGCAGGAACGCGGTGAATTGCGGGCCCCAGGTCGAGGCGAGCACGATCTCGGAGCCGCGCGGCACGTGCTCTTCGAGGAGCCCGATCATCCGGGTCGCGGCGTCGGGCTCGCAGTTCGGCGCGCGCTTGTACTGCAGGAACCGCTCGGCGGCCTCCGCGAAGAGCACGCGCCCGTCCGGGCCAACCAGGGCGAGGGCCGGGTCGTGGAAGGTGGTGGCGAGGCCGAGATAGTAGCGCATCGGGTCTCCGTTCGGGCGGGCCGGGTCGCACGGATGAGGCCGGGGCGGGGTTACAGGGCGTGCTCAGCCCTCGCAATGCCCACGCCGGAGTCGGACCGGCGGGGCCGACATTGCGAGGATCGCGGCGCCCGCGATGCCGGAGGCCAGCGAGCCCGCCAGCACGCCGAGCTTCGTCTCGAGCCCATGCTCGCCCGACGCGAAGGCGAGGCCCCCGATGAACAGGCTCATGGTGAAGCCGATGCCGCACAGGACGGCGACGCCGTAGACCTGGCCCCAGCCCGCACGGGCCGGCCGCGCGGCCAAGCCCATCGCCACCGCGAGCCGCACGCTCGCGAACACGCCGGCCTGCTTGCCGAGAAACAGCCCGAGCGCCACGCCGAGCGTGACGGGATCGATCAGCGCGCCGAGCGGCAGGCCGACGAGCGTCACGCCGGCATTGGCGAAGCCGAAGACCGGCACGATTGCGTAGGTGACCCAGGGCGTCAGGGCGTGCTCCAGGATGTGGAGCGGCGAGGTCGGGTCGTCGGTCCGCGCCGGGCTCGTGCGGATCGGAACCGTGAGCGCGAGAAGCACCCCCGCCACGGTCGCGTGGACGCCCGAGCGCAGCACGAAGAACCAGAGGGCGAGGCCGAGCACGAGGTAGGGGCCGAGCGCCGACACGCCGAAGCGGTTGAGCAGGACGAGCAGCGCGAGGGTGGCGGCGGCAAGCCCCAGCATCAGCGGGTCGAGGCCGGCCGTGTAGAACAGCGCGATGATGATGACGGCGCCGAGATCGTCCACGATCGCCACGGCGCTGAGGAAGATCTTGAGGGAGACCGGCGCCCTGCGCCCGAGCAGCGCCAGCACGCCGAGCGCGAAGGCGATGTCGGTGGCGGCGGGGATCGCCCAGCCCCGCAGGGTGCCGTTGTGCCAGTTGAGCGCGACGTAGACGAGGGCCGGCACCAGCATGCCGCCGAGGGCGGCGATTCCTGGCAGCGCCCGGTCGGGCCAGGTGCGCAGCTGCCCGTCGAGCGCCTCGCGCTTGATCTCCAGGCCGACGAGCAGGAAGAACACGGCCATCAGGCCGTCGTTGATCCAGTGCAGCAGGCTGAGGGGGCCGAGATACAGGTGGAGCGCGCGGTCGTAGCCGGCCGCGAGCGGCGAGTTCGCCACAGCGAGCGCGAGGGCCGCAGCCGCCATCAGGACGAGCCCGCCGCCGGCCTCGCTGGTGAGCGCCGTGCGGATGACGGAGAGGGGACGGCGGCGATCCATGCCGCACCGGTTGCCCGCTCGCGGCGCCGCGATCAAGCCCGGGCAGACCGGCGCGCCCCGATTGCCCGCCGCGACGCGTGGGCCGCCGAGCCCGAATGGAGAGGGGGCCGCGGGCCCGGACCGTTTCCCGTCAGGATTTGCCGGCGTCGCCGAGCAGGGCCCGGATCAGGCGCTTGCCATCCTCGCTCGCCCACTCGGCCGGCCCCTTCATCACGCCGACCTCGCAGCCCTGCGCGTCGATGAGGAGCGTCGTCGGCAGGCCGGTCGAGCCCGTGTCCCGCTGCACCGCCGGCAGGACGCGCCCGCCGGGATCGGCGTAGTAGGCGAGCCGGGCGATGCCGTTCTCCCGCATCCAGGCGGGCGGCCGGTCGAGGTTGCGCGTGTCGACGTTGATGGCGACGACCCCGAAATCCGGGCCGCCGAGCTCGGCCTGCAGGCGGTCGAGGGCGGGCATCTCGGCCTTGCAGGGAGCGCACCACGTCGCCCAGAGGTTGACGAGGAGGGTGCCCCCCTTGAGGTCGGCCAGGGTCGCCTCGGCCCCTTGCGCGTCCTTGAAGCGCAGGGCCGGCGCGGGCCTCGGCCGGTCGAGGACCTGCATCGCCGCGACCTCGCCGCGGGCGAGCGGCGCGATGCGCCGGGCCGCCGCCAGCGAACCGGCGCAGGGCTCGCCCGGCCCGAGGCCGTTGCTCCCGATGGAGCCCGTCCCGTATAGGGCGAGGCCGGCGCCGAGCGCCGTCACGAGGACGGCCCCGACGGCGAAGGATGTCAGGCGGCCGGGCATCAGCGTCGCCTCCCCGGGGCGCGGTGTGGCTGGAAGGTGTGGTGGATCATGAGCAACCGGATGTGGGGCGGGCGCTTCGCGAGCGGCCCCGCCGAGATCATGGAGGAGATCAACGCCTCCATCGGATTCGACAAGCGCCTCGCCCCCCAGGACATCCGCGGCTCGCTGGCGCATGTCGCGATGCTGGGAGCCGCCGGCATCCTGCCCGCCGATGATGTGAGCGCGATCGAGGCCGGGCTCAAGGCGGTCCAGGCGGAAATCGAGGCCGGGCAGTTCGTGTTCAAGCGCGAGCTCGAGGACATCCACATGAGCGTGGAGAGCCGGCTCACCGAGATCGTTGGGCCGGCCGCCGGGCGCCTGCACACGGCCCGCTCGCGCAACGACCAGGTCGCCACCGACATGAAGCTCTGGGTGCGCGACACCCTCGACAGCCTCGACGCGCAGGCGGTCGAGCTGCAGCGCGCGCTCGCCGAGAAGGCGCTCGCCCACGCCGCCACCGTGATGCCGGGCTTCACCCACCTGCAATCGGCCCAGCCCGTCACCTTCGGGCACCATTGCCTCGCCTATGTCGAGATGCTCGGGCGCGACCGGGGCCGGTTCCGCGACGCCCGCGCGCGGCTGAACGAGTGTCCGCTCGGCGCGGCGGCGCTCGCCGGTACCTCCTTCCCGATCGACCGCCATGCCACGGCCGCCGCGCTCGGCTTCGACCGGCCGACCGCGAACTCCCTCGATTCGGTGGCCGACCGCGACTTCGCGCTGGAATCCCTCGCGGCGGCCTCGATCTGCGCCGTGCACCTCTCGCGCTTCGCCGAGGAGCTGGTCGTGTGGACCTCGGCGCAGTTCGGCTTCGTGAAGCTGTCGGACGGCTTCACCACCGGCTCCTCGATCATGCCGCAGAAGCGCAACCCGGACGCGGCCGAGCTGGTGCGCGCCAAGGCCGGCCGGGTAATCGGAGCGCTGACCGGCCTCCTCATCGTCATGAAGGGCCTGCCGCTCGCCTATTCGAAGGACATGCAGGAGGACAAGGAGGGCACGTTCGACGCGCTCCAGGCCCTCTCCCTGTGCCTTGCCGCGATGACCGGCATGGTGCGCGATCTCGAGCCCGTGCCGGATGTCCTGGCGCGCGCCGCCGGCTCCGGCTACGCGACCGCCACCGACCTCGCCGACTGGCTCGTGCGCGAGCTCGGCCTGCCCTTCCGCGACGCGCACCACGTCACCGGCCGCCTCGTCGGCGCGGCCTCCGCGCGCGGCGTCGGCCTGGAGGCGCTGTCGCTCGCCGAGATGCGGGAGGCGGAGCCCCGCATCACCGACGCGGTCTACGCGGTGCTCGGCGTCGAGAACTCGGTCACCAGCCGCACGAGCCACGGCGGAACGGCGCCGGACAATGTGCGCGCCCAGGCGCAACGCTGGCTTGCACAGCTTGAACGCGCATCGGCCTGAAAAAGGAGCAGCCCGCACGCCCGAATGGGCGTGCGTTCACGGTCCAGCTATGTGAACCTCGCTAAAAGGCGTGCCGAGCGCATCGGAGTTCGTTTATGCCCGTGGAAAGTTGGATCACGCCGGAGGAGACCCCTGCGCTCGCCGCAGCCGCGACCGCGCAGATCGATGCAATCCTGAGCGACCTGAGCGCGGCGGAACGGGACGCGTTCTGGACCTCGGTGCGCAAGTGCTACAACACCCCCTACAACGACCCGCTGCCGCGCAAGCGCCCCCAGCCCCAGCCGGACGAGCCGGCACCCGTGGCCACGCTGCCGCCGGCTGAGAGCGCGCTCGACATCCAGGCGGCTTAGCGCGCTGTCCGCCAAAGTGGTTGCCGGTTCGGCTATCAGAACGCGCGCCAGATCAAGGGTTCGGAGCATTTTCCGTGATCCGGAAATCACGGAGAATATTCTGCGCCTCGTCCGCCGAGCCTGCGCGCCGCCGCCCTCGGATGCCGGCCGGGGCGTGCGTCAGGCCACGGGGTTGAGGGCGTCGTTGCGCCGGGGCAGGGGCGCCAGCATAGTCAGGCGGAAGCCTTCCGGCAGATACTCGGTCTCGACCTCGGCCTGGACCTGCGTGGTCAGCACCCGCTGCAGGAGACGCGAGCCGAAGCCCTGACGGCGCGGCGGCTCCACGGTCGGCCCGTCGCTCTCGCGCCACTCGAAGCGCAACGTTCCGGCGGGGCCGCCGGGCATGAGCGCCCATGTCACCGCGACACGCCCGCCGCGGGTCGAGAGGGCGCCGTACTTCGCCGCGTTGGTGGTCAGCTCGTGGATCGCCATGCCGATCGGCACCGCGATCTCGGAGGCGAGATCGACCGGCGGCCCGCTCAGGGAGATGCGCCCGTCGATCGCGCCGTCCATCGCGCCGTCGGCGTAGGGCCTGAGCTCGTTGACGAGGAGAGAGCGCAGGCTCGCGGTCTGCCAGGTATCTTCGGTGAGCACCGAGTGGGTGTGGGCGAGCGACATGATGCGGCCCACGAAGGCCTCGTAGAAGCTCTCGATGCTGGAGGCGGTGCGGGCCGTCGAGCCGACGATGGCCTGCACGGTGGCGAGCGTGTTCTTCACCCGGTGGTGCAGCTCGCGGATCAGGAGTGTCTGGCGCTCCTCGGCGTGGCGCCGGTCGGTCACGTCGGCAACGACCCCGATCAGGCGGCGCGGCAGGCGGTTCGGGGCATCGCGCTCGAAGCGCCCCGCCATGTCGATGGTGCGCCAGGCGCCGTCGCTCTTGCGGCGGATGCGGCCGGTCACGTGCAGGATCACGTCGTCGCGGAGCGCCCCCGAGATCGCCTGGCGCACGGCCGCGCGGTCGTCGGGGTGGAGAAGCTCGTTCAGGAACTCCGTCTTGCCGACGGTGCCGTCCTCGGCCGTGCGGCCGAAGATCTCGAACATGCGCTCGTTCTCCCAGATCGCGTGGTCCTCGAGCATGTGCCACTCGAAGATGCCGAGCCGGGCGAGAGAGGTGGCGACCCGCAGGCGCTGCTCGCGCCCGAGCAGGGCATCGCGCGCCTCGACCCGCGTGGTGATGTCCTGCACCACCCCGACCATGCCCTCGAGCGTCCCGTCGGGCCCCGCCACGGGCTGGCCGCGCGCGCCGACGATGATCTCGCGCTCCTCCCCGGCCCGGCGCAGGCGGCACTCGAAGGCGTAGGGCCTGCCGCGCTCCAGCGCCTCGCGCACGACCGATCCGACGCGCGCTGCCTCGTCCGCCTGGATCAGCGGGCGCAGTGTCTCCCAGGTCAACGAGGGGCCGGGCGGATGGCCGAGGATCTGCGCGGCGCGGCGCGACAGGGTGATCAGGCCCGTGGCCTTGTCCCAGCGCCACTCGCCGAGACCCGCCGCGATCAGCGCCTCGCGGTTCTGCTCCGCGCGCACCGCCTCGTCCGCGTCGACGGCCTCGACCACCAGCGTGGTGCCGCCGTTCGAGCGGCGCACGCGCACGTCGATCGTGCGCCCGTCGGCGCGGCGCCAGCGCTGCACGCCCTCCGCGAGGGCGGTCCGTTCGAGGAGGTCGGCGAGCGACATGCCGACGAGGTCGCCGGCACCGTAGCCGAGCAGGCGGCAGAGGTGCCGGTTGGCGTCCAGCAGGGCGTCGCCGCGGGTCGACAGGATCGCGAGGCCGATCGCGGCCTCCTCGAAGGCCGCGCGATGGAGATCGACCGAATCCGCTTGCGGAGCGTGGTCCACCCTGTCGCCCAATCCGAATCCTCGCTCGCGCGCCGCAGCGGGTCGTCGCGCCCCGTCCGACCGTCCCTGCCCGAGGCGTCGGCAGGATGAACCCCAAGCTCGGCAGCGGCAAGGCCGACGCGGCGCACGCCCTGTGCGCCGCGGCACGCCCTGCGCCGAGAGCACTTCGCCACCGCCCGTTCCCCTTCCGCACGCGACGGCCTAGCGGGCGTCCGGCGAGAGGCTCTTAGATGCGCTCGGCGCGGGCGAATTCCAGATAGGTGGGCCGCCGCCCCGCCGCGACGGCCTTGGCCTCGTAGCGGGTGCCGGACCAGTCCGGATAGGGGGCGGTCCAGTCGGCTGCCCGCTCGGCGGTCCAGCGCAGGTCCGGGCAGCGCGCGGCGCGCGCCAGCGTCCAGCCCGCGTAGTCGTCGATGTCGCTGGCGAAGCGGAATAGGCCGCCGTCCTTCAGGACCCGGGCGATCTCCCGCAGGGACTCGTCCGAGACGAAGCGGCGCTTGCGCTGGCGGCGCTTCGGCCAAGGGTCGGGATAGAGCAGGTAGACTCGGTCGAGGCAGGCGTCGGGCAGCGCGGCGAGGAGCGCCGTGACGTCCTCGTCGCGGATGCGGATGTTGGCCAGGCGCTCCGCGTCGATCGCCCGCAGGAGCTTGACCACGCCGTTGACGAAGGGCTCGGCGCCGATGAAGCCGATCTCGGGATGGCGGGCGGCCTGCGCGGCGAGGTGCTCGCCGCCCCCGAAGCCGATCTCCAGCCAGTGCCCGCGCTTGGGCTCGGGGAACAGCTGCGCCGGGTCGAGGCGGCCGCCATCCGCCGGCGGAGTCACGCGCAACCGCGGCAGCAGCGCGGCCAGCCGCTGCTCCTGCCCCTCCCGCAGCCGCTTGCCCTTGCGCCGCCCGAAGAAGGCGCGCTCGGGCGCCTCAGGCGCGCTCCGCCCAGGTGTCGTCACGCGAACGCTCCGTGGACGCGCCCGGACCATGGCCGGGCGCGGTCAATGTCCCCCTCGGGAGGCGGAGGAGAGGCCCCGCCGCGATGTCAGGCGAGCGCCGCCTTCAGGCTGTCGGCGAGGTCGGTGCGCTCCCAGGAGAAGCCGCCGTCGGCCTCCGGCGCCCGGCCGAAATGGCCGTAGGCCGAGGTGCGGGCGTAGATCGGCTTGTTGAGGCCGAGCTTCGTCCGGATGCCCCGGGGCGAGAGGTCCATCGCGTCCATCAGCACGGCCTCGAGCCGGGCCTCGTCGACCGTGCCGGTGCCGTGCAGGTCGACGTAGATCGAGAGCGGCCGGGCGACGCCGATCGCGTAGGCGAGCTGGATCGTGGCGCGGCGCGCGAGGCCGGCCGCCACCACGTTCTTGGCGAGGTAGCGGGCCGCGTAGGCCGCCGAGCGGTCGACCTTGGTCGGGTCCTTGCCCGAGAAGGCGCCCCCGCCGTGGGGCGCCGCGCCGCCGTAGGTGTCCACGATGATCTTGCGCCCGGTCAGCCCCGCATCGCCGTCGGGGCCGCCGATCACGAACTTGCCGGTCGGGTTCACGTGCCAGACCGTGCCCTCGTTGACCCAGCCCTCGGGCAGCGCCTTCAGGATGTAGGGCTCCACGATCGCCCGCACGTCGGCCGAGTCGAGCGACTCGTCGAGATGCTGCGTGGAGAGCACGATCTGCGTCACCTCGACGGGGCGGCCGTTGAGGTAGCGCACCGTCACCTGGCTCTTGGCGTCGGGGCCGAGCATGGCGGCATCGCCCGCGCGCGCCTTGCGGGCATCGGCGAGGTCCTTGAGGATCTTGTGCGCGTAGAAGATCGGGGCCGGCATCAGCTCGGGCGTCTCGTCGGCGGCGTAGCCGAACATGATGCCCTGGTCGCCCGCGCCCTCGTCCTTGTTGCCCGCGGCGTCGACGCCCTGCGCGATGTCGGCGGACTGCGCGTGCAGGTGGATGGCGACGTCGTTGTTCTTCCAGTGGAAGCCGGACTGCTCGTAGCCGATGTCCCGCACGGCCTCGCGGGTCAGGTGCTCGAGGTCCTGGAAGGTCACCGAATCGGGGCCGCGCACTTCGCCAGCGATCACGATGCGGTTCGTGGTGGCCAGCGTCTCGACGCCGAGCCGGGCCTCCGGCATCGCCGCGAGATAGGCATCGACCACGGTGTCCGAGATCCGGTCGCACACCTTGTCGGGGTGGCCCTCGGAGACGGACTCGCTCGTGAACAGGAAGTCGGAACGCGGCATGGGCAGCACCCCCGGTTGCGGGCGCGCCCTCGTGCTCAAGCGCTTGACCCGGTCTGATGGAGGACGCGTTCTAGCACCCGCCGCCCTGGGCGGGTCAAGATGGTATGCCGAACGCGTCCGCTATAACGTACGAAATAGCCGGAACATCATCCGTTCAGCTTACGGTCGAGGGCGTGGACGGCGGCGGCGAGGTCGCGCCGCGCGCCCTCCGAGAAATGCTCGGTGACGTGGCGGGCCACCACCTCCGCGAGCCCGTGCCACTCGTTCTCGCCCGCGTAGCTCTGTTGGCGGTCCTCGCCGAAGCCCTCGAGGGGGATGTCGTCGAGGCGCTTCATGCCCTGGAAGAAGTGCTCCAGCGGCACGCCGGTCATCCGCGACAGGATCTCGAGATGCACCGCGCTGATGCGGTTCGTGCCCTTCTCGTATTTCTGGAGCTGGGCCGCCGACATGCCGAAGCTCTGGGCGACCCTGCGCTGGGTCAGCGCGGCCCGGCGGCGCTCCTCGGCGATGCGCTGTCCCACATGGGCGTCCCGCTGATCGGTCTTCTGGCCTGCCATGGAGTGTCTCGTGCGCCCACCTCGACCGCGGGGCCCGGAGGCCGCGGTTCCCCGCATCGACGCTTAAGGTTCCGTTGACGTTTTGTCACGGCGGCGGCCTGTGCATACGTAATACGCCCAGCCGGCTTGCGCAGGAAGGTGGCGTCCCCGGCAGGGCTCGAACCTGCGACCCCAGGTTTCATACCACCTCGGCTTTCGCCGCCGCCCGGCGAGGCGGGCGTTCGTGGTCTGGACTATCCCTTCACCCTAGGCCCCGGCAGCGAGGCCCTTAGGTGCCGCCCGTCTAGTCTCTACACCTTCCCGGGTCCGGCTGGCGCCGGCCTGGGCTTGGCTCGGGATCGGCAGGGCGCGGAAGGCGCCGTGAGCGTTCCCCGAATTTGAGCGGATCCGCCGCGCGGTTTCCCGGCGCGACGCCCAATTTTGGCTTTAGGAAACCTGTGCTCTGTCCAGCTGAGCTACGGAGACTGAACCGCCCCGTCCTTAGCACCATCGTCCGGCGAGTCCAACCGGATCGGGATCGTGTCCCCCGGCGGCCTGCCCGGCGGGATCGGGGCGGCCTCGCGGCCCCGGCCAAGCTGGCGCAGGTCGAGCTCCAGGGCCTTGACGCGGTGCAGGATGCCGATGCCGCGCACGCTCGCCGCCATGGCCCGCTGGCCGAGATCCTCCAGGCAGGCAGCGGCCTTCTCGAGCTCGTCCGCACACCAGGCGTCGAGGTGTCCGGGCCCTTGCGGCAGGTCGGGTGGAAATTCCCCGGGGATGATGTCGGTGTCGTCCGGCATGGCGCTTCTTCTAGCTCATTGTCTAAAAAGATACAGTAGTCTGTCCGGAGCGGAATCGTACCAAAGTCGACTGCGCGCGCTTCGGCACCGGATGGCCCTCATTCGGGGCCAATCACCCGCGATCGTGTCCCCATCGGCACGGTCCCTGTGACGCGCCTGCCGCAGGAGCCGAAAAAACGTGCTTCGGGCAGGGCGGGGCCTGCCGTTTTCGGTCAGATTGCGCCGTCGCGGGGACGGGTGCCATGGCGGGGCGGAGTTCGGGGCGGAGTTCGGAGCGGGGCGGGAAGGGCCGGGTCCCGTATCGGGCCCTGGCGGGCGCCGTGCTCCTCTGCGGCCTCGCGAGCCCGGCCGCGGCCGCTCCGCGGGCCGGGCCAGCCGAGTGCCAGGCCTCCGCGACGCGGTCCGATGCGCTGGCGGGCGACGGGCCGAGAGGCGAGATCACGCTGGCCACCGGCGCCCGGGCGCGGCTCGGCTCCCTGCGCTGGCCGGAGGATCCGGCGGACGCCGCGGCGGCCTCGGCTTGGCTCGGCGCCCATCGCGGCCGGCCCCTGGCGGTCGTCGCAAGGGGCGAGCCCGACCGCTGGGGCCGCGCGAGCGTCGACGCGCTGGTCGAGCCGGAGGGCGGCGAGCCGGTCGATCTGGCCGGCGGCCTCATCCGCGCGGGCCTCGCGCAGGTCGATGCCGGGGAAGGGGGACGTGCTCTGCCGCCCCGCCCTTCTCGGCCTCGAGGACACGGCCCGCCGGGCCGGGCTCGGGCTCTGGCGCCGGCCGCTTCCGGCGGCGCGGGACGGCCCGGCGCTCCGGGCGGCGGCCGGGCATTTCGTGGTGGCGCGCGGGCGCATCCTCCATATCGGGGAGCGTCCGGGCCGCACCTATCTCGACTTCGTGCGTCGCGGCGAGGACGGCTTGACGGTGGCGGTGTCGAAGCGCACTTGGCGCCGGCTGCAGGAACATGGTTTGAGTGCAGCCGGGTTGAAGGGCAGGGTCGTGCGCGTGCGGGGCATCGTCGAGATCTGGCGCGGGCCGGTCATCGAGGTCGCCAGCGCCGAGACGATCGAGGTTCTGGGCGAAGAAGATCCGGATACGGGTCCGGACAAGGAGCGGGCGCCGCGGCGCTGATCGGCATGGACGGGGTTGCGAAGCGAGCCGACGGTTCGGGCCTGCGCGGCGGGCGGTCTCCCGCGCGCGCGCTCGCGGGCGCCGGCCTCCTCGGCCTCGCCCTGTCGGCCTGCGCGATCGACCAGACCGGCGCCGTCCTGCAGCCGGCCGCCGTGACGGTGCCGGCCGAGGCGCCGCGCACCACGGGGCGGGCCCGCAGCGTCTCGGATTCGGACCATTCCAAGCTCGTGGCCTCGTTCGGGGGCGAGTACCGGGCGCCCGCGACCTTGCGCCTCCTGACCGAGGTGACGGACCGCCTCGTCAAGGCGAGTGACCGTCCCGACCAAGCCTACGTGGTGACGCTCCTCGACTCGCCCGTCGTCAACGCCTTCGCGCTGCCGAACGGGCGCCTCTACGCCACCCGCGGCCTCGTCGCGCTGGCGGGCGACACCTCGGAGATCGCCGCGGTGCTGGCGCACGAGATCGCGCACGTCACCCTGAGCCACGCCAATGCCCGCACGGAACTCGAGCTGCGCTCCCAGCTCGTCAGCCGGGTGGTGGCCGACGTGCTGAACGATCCGGCGACCGGCGCGCAACTCCAGAACCAGTCGCGCTTCGCGCTGGCCCGCTTCTCCCGCGAGCAGGAGCTGGAGGCCGACGGCGCCGGCGTGCGGACGCTGGCGGCCGCCGGCTATGACCCCTTCGCGGCCGGCCGCTTCCTCACCGCGCTGAACCGCACCGTGGCCCTCAAGGCCGGCGGCGGCACCGCGGCCGAGCCGGACATGCTGGCGACCCATCCGGGCACGGCCGAGCGCATTTCCCTCGTCACGCGGGCGGCCCGCCGCATCGGCGCCCCGGGCGTCGGCACCGATGACCGGGCCCGCTACCTCGCGGCGATCGACGGCATCGCCTACGGCGACAATCCCGGCGAGGGCGTGGTGCGCGGGCGCCGCTTCCTGCACCCGGGTCTCGGCATCGCCTTCGAGGTGCCCGATGGCTTCGCCATCGAGAACACCAAGAACGCGGTTCTGGGCACCACCAACGAGGGCAGCCGCCGCCTCCTGTTCGATCAGGTCGAGGCCGATCCGAGCCGGGGGCTCGACGAGGTCCTGAAGGCCACCTGGAACGACGCGATCGAGGGGAGCACCGTCGAGGCCCGGACCATCGCGGGCCACCCGGCCGCCGTGGCCCTGTCCCGCGGCAAGGACTGGACCTTCCGCCTGGCCGCGGTCCGCGTCGGCGAGGCGACCTACCGGATGATCATGGCCGCCAAGGGCGCGACCGATCCCGATCCCGCCTTCCGCCGCTGGACCGGAAGCCTCGCCTCCGTCTCCCCCGAGGAGACGCGCACGCTGAAGCCCACGCGCCTGCAGATCGTTCCGGCGACGAGCGACAATCCCGAGGAGCTCGCCCGGCGCATGGTCGTGCCGGATCGCCCGCTCGAGCGCTTCCTCGTCCTCAACGGGCTGGAGCGGGGCGCCTCCCTCAAGGCCGGGCAGAGCTACAAGGTCGTGACCGAGTAGGGGGCCACCCGGGGACTTGCGCCCGGCGCGACGACCGGCGAAGCCGGGCGCCCCAGCAGGACAGGTGCCGCCGATGATCCAGTTCTATTACAACCTCAGCCCCAACCCCATGAAGGTCGCGCTCTTCCTGGAGGAGGCGGAGCTTCCCTACGAGGCGGTTCCCGTCGATACCCGCCGGGGCGAGCAGTTCGATCCGGCTTTCACGGCCGTCAACCCGAACGCGAAGGTGCCGGCCATCGTCGACGGCAGCACCACGGTGTTCGACAGCAACGCGATCCTGCTCCACCTCGCCGAGGCCACGGGCCGGTTCCTGCCGGCGCCGGGCGATGCGGCGCGGGGCGAGATGCTCTCCTGGCTGATGTTCGTGGCGACCGGCCTCAGCCCCTTCTCGGGCCAATGCGTGCATTTCCGCCACTTCGCGCCGAAGGGGCAGGACTACGCGCTCGAGCGCTACGTGTTCGAGGCGCGCCGCCACTGGCGCATCGTGAACGACCGGCTCGCCGAGCGGCCCTTCATGCTGGGCGAGGCCTACACCCTCGTCGACATGGCGGTCTGGGGCTGGGCCCGGATGGTCCCCTTCGTCCTCGGCGAGGCAGCCTTCGCGGAGCTGGCGCACGTGAAGCGCCTCCTCGACGCGATCAACGCCCGCCCGGCCGCCCAGCGCGCGGAGGCGCTCAAGAGCCGCCATGCCTTCAAGGCCGAGATGGACGACGAGGCCCGCCGCTTCATGTTCCGGGCCGTCGGGACGGGCGGGGCCTGAGCCGCACGACCTTCCTGGAAGCCCGCGACAGCGCCGCACTACGGCAATAGAGGATCATGCCCGCCGACGCCGTCCGGTGCCGCGCGATGACGCCCGTGTTCCGGCCGAACGGAAAAGGCCGGCGCGGATTTCTCCGCGCCGGCCCTTCGGAGATCGTCCGCGCCCGCGCCGCTCACGCCGCCGCGAGCGACATCGACAGCGATTCCTTCTTCATCAGCTCGCGGTAGAAGCCGTCGAGATGGGTGAGCTTGTCCGGCGAGCCGTCCTGGATGATGCGGCCGCCCTCGAGCACCACGATCCGGTCGAAATCCTTGAGGGTCGAGAGCCGGTGCGCGATGGCGATGACGGTGCGGCCCTTCATCAGGTTGGCGAGCGCGTGGCGGATCGCCTCCTCGGATTCCGCGTCGAGCGCAGAGGTCGCCTCGTCGAGGAGCAGGATCGGCGAGTCCTTCAGGATCGCCCGCGCGATGGCGATGCGCTGGCGCTGGCCGCCCGAGAGCTTGACGCCGCGGTCGCCCACGATCGTGTCGAAGCCTTCCGGCAGGGCGTTGATGAAGTCCGTGCAATGGGCCGCCTCGGCCGCCTTCCAGACGTCCTCGTCGCTGGCGTCGGGCCGGCCGTAGCGGATGTTCTCGCGAAGTGAGCGGTGGAACATCGAGACGTCCTGCGGCACCACCGTGATGGCCTCGCGCAGGGATTCCTGCGTGACCCGGTCGATGTCCTGGCCGTTGATGAGGATGCGGCCGCCCTTCACGTCGTAAAAGCGCTGCAGCAGCGAGAACAGGGTCGACTTGCCGCCGCCCGACTTGCCGACCAGGCCGATGCGCTGGCCCGGCTCGATGGCGAGGTCGAAATCCGAGAACACGCCGCGCCCGTCGGGATAGTCGAAGGCGACGTGCTGGAAGTCGATCTTAGCGGCGTGGCCGGTGAGCGGCACCGCCTCGGGATGGTCGATCAGGTCGTGGGGCTGCAGCAGGGTGTGGAGCGCCTCCGACAGGCGGGCGGTGTGCTGCGTGGCGTCGACGAGGGCCACCGCGAGGTCGCGGGTGGCGGCCAGGATACGGATGCCGAGCGTGCAGACGAGCACCACCTGCCCGTTCGTGGCCTGACCCGCCTCCCACATCGTGATCGCCCAGTAGAGCAGGCCGAGCACCGCGAGCACGGTCAGGATCGCGTGCACGATGCGCAGCTTCTCGAGGTAGAGCAGCGAGGAGCGGCGCGAGCGCATCTCGACGCCGATCGTGCCGTCGAAGCGCTTGTACTCGCGCTTGAAGGCCGAGAAGGCGCGCACGAGCGGCATGTTGCCGACGAGGTCGACCATCTCGCCGTCGACGCTCGCGGCCTTGGCGGCGAAGTCGTGGTGGAGCGGCTTGCCGGCCGCCGCCATCTTGAACATCAGCACCACGACGGCGCCGAAGATGCCGGCGAGCACCGCCGCCATGGTGAGGTTGACGGTGGCGATGTAGGCGATCGACCCGAAGGCCGCGACGCAGGGCGGCATCACGTTGAACACGAACATGTTCTCGACCGTGAAGATCGCGTTCGAGGTCGCGGTGATGCGGGAGGCGAGCGTCCCGGGCTGCCGGTCGGCGAAGAAGGAGGGCGAGTGGCCGGTCATGTGCCGGAAGAGGTCGCGGCGGATGTCGCCCGTGACGCCCACGAAGGTGAAGGAGCCGACGAGGCTCGCCACGCGCCAGAGCATGTTGTCGGCGGCGATGAAGGCGATGAGCACGGCGAGCGCGCCCCAGACCAGCCCGGCCTGCGGGCCCTTGCTGAGGGCGTCGACCACGCCCTTCAGCGCGTAGTCGGTGGAGACGGAGAAGCCGACGGCGCCGAGCACCGCGATCAGGATGACGGCATGGGGCAGGGCGCGGCGCTTGAGGTAGCGACCCACGAAGGCCCAGGGCCGGTCGGCGTAGTGGCAGAGGTCTTCCATCGCGATGACGATCTCGATTTCAGCGGACCTGACGGGCGAAGAGGGATGCGCTCGCACGCATTCGGACTCGTGATCCCGAGGCGGCAACGCAAAAGCGTCGCCATACGTTGCAAGCGCTCGCCCTCAGGACCTGCTTTTATCCATCGAAGCTGAACGCCAGTTGAGCGGCGAAGCGATTTCGGTGCCGCTGCAGCCGTCGCCGCCCCTTCGTCCGCCTTCAGACACTCTGCCTCCGCCGGGTTTCCGGCATGATCAGCGCGAGCATCAGGAAGGCCGCCGCCCCGACGAGCGCGAGGCCGAGGAACGCCGTGTGGCTGCCGAGCCGGTCGGCCATGATGCCGGCGAGCGAGGTCGAGAGCGCCGCCCCGATCCCCATGGCGGTGCCGACCGCACCGAGGGCGAGGTTGAAGCGGCCCGTGCCCCGGGTGACGTCGGAGACCACCAGCGGCACCATCACGCCGAGCACGGCCGCCGAGATCCCGTCGAAGACCTGGATGGCCACGAGCAGCGTCGGGCTGTCCGCGTAGGCGAAGAGGAGCGCCCGCACCGGCAGGGCGGCGAAGCCCAGCAGCAGCATCGGGCGCCGGCCCCAGCGCTCGGCGGCCCGGCCGATCGCGGGCGCGCAGATCGCCAGCACCGCCTGCGGGACCATGATGCAGGCCGCGATCAGCGCGGTCGCGGTCTCGCTCGCCCGGAGCGTCAGCACGCTGCCGACGAGAGGAAGCAGCGCGGCGTTCGCCAGGAAGAACAGGGTCATGCAGCCGGCAAAGCACAGCAGCGCCCGGTTGGTGGCGAGTGCCCGCAGGCCCGCCGCGCCGGGCGCGGCCTGCGCGGCCGAGCCCGTGTCGTGGTTGACCTCGTCGGCCCGGATCGAGGAGAGCGCCATCAGGGTCGGCACCATCAGGGCCGCCGTGAGGTAGAAGACCGCGTCGTTCGACAGGTAGTAGCCGCAGGCCCCCATGCCGGCGGCCGCGAGCGCGTTGCCGAGCGCCTGGAAGCTGGCGTTGCGGCCGAGCCGCTCGCCCGCGCGGGCATGGCCCACGAGCCCGATGCTGATCGCCGCGATGGCCGGCGTCAGCACGCAGCTCGCGGCCGAGTGCGCCGCCATGGCGATGAGCACGATCAGGAAGTTCGGCCACACCGCCAGCGCGAAGGCGCTGGCCGAGATCGCCACCACGGCAAATCCCGCCGCGAAGCGCTTCGAGCGGACGGCGTCCACGAAGGCGCCGCCCGGCACCTGGCCCAGCAGGCTGACGAGGCTGCCGACGGTGAGCGCGAAGCCGATGTCGGATTGCGTCCACTTGGCCTGGGTGAAGTAGACCGCCAGGAACGGCCCGAACCCGGTCTGCAGGTTCGCCACGAAGAACGCGAAGGCGTCGAGGCCCCGGCGGCTCGCCTTCGAGAGGGCCCGCTGCGCGGGGACCGGCTCGGGAATCACGTCGGGCACGGCCTCCGGGGGTGTCTCGCTCGGGCGGGCCGGGCGGGGCCGGGGCTCGTAGCGCGGCGCGCTGCGCTCGCGCGGGGAGTGGGCGCGCCGGTTCTTCGGTCGCGGCGCCGTCATCGGTCGGGCGCCTTCTCGGGCGGCTTGTCGGCCGGAGCCGGCGCGGAGGCGGGGGCCGGGGCGGCGGGCGCCGTCGCGGGGACGGTCCCGGGGGTAGCGACGGGGGCGGCGACGGGCGCGGCCGGCTGGGGGGACTGGGCCGCGGGGGCCTGCTCGGCCTCCGGCGGCGCGCTCGGGCTCGTGGGGCCGAGCACCACGATCGGCTCGCCCGCCTTGTATTCGGGCGAGACGCGCACCTGGTTGCGGCTCAGCTGAAGCACCAGCCGGCCGGGCTTGCCGTCCGTGGTGAAGCGGAGCGAGCGCCAGTCCACCGCGATCTTGCGGGAGCCGACCCCGAGGAAGCCTCCGAAATCGATGATCGCGGCGCGCGGCCGGCCTTCCTTGTCGATGATCACGTCGATGACCCGGCCGAGCTCGTCGCCGTTGGCGCCGCGCACGCCCTTGCCGAGGACGCTCTCGTAATCCTGCGTGTCGAGGACGGTGGCGGGCGTCCCCTGCGGCACCACGGGCGCGGCCTGCGGCGGCGCGGCGGCGGGCTGGGCTGGCACGGGCTGGGCCGGAGCGGATTGAGCCGGCAGCTGCGGGGCGGCGGGTGCCGGCGCGGATGCGCCCGGCGCAGGCTCCGTGCCGGCTGGCGGATTGTCGGCGGCGGCGGCGGCGGCCCATAGGGTGATCGTCGCAGTCGCGATCATCCGGACGGTTCTGAACACGCGGGTTCCTCGATGAAGTGTCGCGACGGCTTCGGGCACAACCGCGGCCGTTCCGGCGGGTTCCGGGCGTGCGGACCCGGCTGGTATGCACGCGGACCAAGGCGAAGTTATGGACCGGGAGCCGCCGACAGAGGGCAAGATCCGGGCCGGAGGGTGGCGGCACTGGGGCTCCGTGTCCAGAGGCGCGGGGCCGTGCCGCCCACCCGGTCCCGGGTTCTTCGGACCTACTTCTCAAGCGCCTTGCTCGCGCACGCCTCGTGCACGCCTCGCGCGCCTGCCCGGGAGCACCCGCCCAAGAGCACCGGCCGCGCGATCCGCGAAGCCGCGCCGATCCCGGGTGGACTTGCCGGCCCCGCGAGCACCGGTGACGGTGAATAGCCCGGCGCGTGACTGGTTTTCGCCGCAGCCCCGGCGTAGAGAAGCGCCGAATGACAAAATGAGCCGTGACTTGCGACGCGGCCTCGGAGAGGATCAGGTCTCATGCTCACCGGTCTCACGTCCAACCTGTCGAGAGCGGGCGCGCTGGCGCTCCTCGCCGCGTCGATCGGCGGCTGCCAAGCACTGGGCGGCGGCGGCGGCGTCATGCCGGCGAGCGATGTCGGGCCGCCGCCCTCGCTGCGCAGCGGCCTGCCCGCGCGCGAGGTGCGCACCGCCACCGTCGATCCCGACGGCGAGCCCCTCCAGACCGCGCCGACCCGGCGCCTCGACCTGCCCCGGAACGGCCGCGCCGACGCCCGCGCGGCCGATGCCGGCCCGCGCCGCATCCGGCGCGACGAGATCGAGGGGACCGCTGAGGGCGGGAGCAGCTCCGGCGGTCTCGCGCCCTCGCTCAGCCCGAGCGGCGGCGTCGGCGTCGGCGGCCGGTTCTGACCGCGGCTAGGGCGCAAGCGCCGCGCGGTGCTTGCGCCCTAGCGGGGACGGGGCCGGGCGCATCCCCGGCCGGCATGACAGGCCCGGACTTGGCAGGCCCGGACTTGGCAGGCCCGGACTTGGCAGGCCCGGACTTGGCAGGCCCGGACTTGGCAGGCCCGGACTTGGCAGGCCCGGACTTGGCAGGCCCGG